>JADFDL010000141.1 GCA_018262875.1 Rhodocyclaceae bacterium
GGCAGCTGCTCGCGCTCCAGCACGCGCAGTTCGGCGGGGTCGTTGATGGTGTCGAGTAGGGGGTAGGCGGACATGAAGCGCTTCAGAACTTGCGGGTGACGATGAAATGGGCCAGTTCGTGCAGGCGGCGGCCGCGCTCGCCGAAGGCTTCGATGGATTCGCGCGCCTCGCGGCGCAGGGTGTCCGCCATCTCACGCGCCTCGGCCAGCCCCATGGCGCTGACGTAGGTGGCCTTGCCCTGCGCGGCATCCTTGCCGGCGGTCTTGCCCAGCGTCGCCGTGCTGGCCTCGGTATCCAGGATGTCGTCGATCACCTGAAACAGCAGGCCGACGCGCTTGGCGAAATGGTCGAGGCGCGCCATCTCCACTTCGGGCAGCGGCGTTCCGCACTGCGCGCCGAGCAGGATGGCCGAGCGGATCAGCGCGCCGGTCTTGTGCACGTGCATGAACTCCAACTCGGCCCGCGTCAGCTCATGGCCGGTACCTTCGATGTCGATCATTTGGCCGCCGGCCATGCCGCGCGAGCCGGCGGACTGCGCCAGGAGGCGCAGCATATCGAGCTGCCGGCGCGGATCGTTGGCCAGCACGTGGTCGGAGAGCAGCAGGAAGGCCTGCGACTGCAGCGCATCGCCGACCAGCAGCGCGGTGGCTTCGTCGTATTCGACATGGCAGGTCGGCTTGCCGCGGCGCAGGACATCGTCGTCCATGCAGGGCAGGTCGTCATGCACCAGGGAGTAGGCGTGGATCATCTCGACGGCGCAGCCGGCGATGTCCAGGCGCGCGCAGTCGGCGCCGGCGAGTTCTCCGGCGGCGTGGCACAGCAGCGGGCGCACGCGCTTGCCGCCGCCCAAGGTGGCATAGCGCATGGCCCGGTGCAGGCGCTGCGGGGCGATGTCGGCGGCAGGCAGCAGGCTTTCGAGCGCACGCTCGGTGCGCTGCTGCACGGCAGTCATCCAGCTCTGGAAATCCATTTTGGAAAGTCAGTGTCCGTCCGGCCGCCCGAAGGACACTAAGCGCCCCCTCGGGGGGCAGCGAACGAAGCGAGCGTGGGAGCCGTTCATCTCAGTTTCCGGCGCGCGGCAAATCCTGCAACTGACCCGCTTCGAGAACCTGAATCTTCTGCTCGGCGGCGGCCAGCGCGCCCTGGCAATGCTTGAGCAGTATCGCGCCGCGCTGGTAGGCGGCGAGCGATTCTTCGAGGCTGAGCTTGCCGGTTTCCATGCCCTGCACGATGGATTCCAGTTCGGCCAGCGCCGCCTCGAAGGAGGGAGGCGGCTTGTCGTTTGCAGCTTGGCTCATTGGGGATTGCTGAAAGGCAAACCGTAATCATAGCGTATTGCCTTCATCGGAGCACGCCGCGCTTCGACTATACTCATCCACTTTTCGCAATGGCGCCAACGGCTTGAGGGTTCACTGCCGCGCATGCCGAACTTTTCCCAAGCATGAACATGCAATCCCTCTGGATGATCGCGGCGAGCGCGCTGTTCGCCAGCATGGGTGTCTGCGTCAAGCTGGGCGCCAGCCTGTTTTCCGCCGCGGAACTGGTGTTCTACCGTGGTGCCATCGCACTCGTCCTCCTGTGGGGGGTTGTGCTCGTGCGGCGTCTGCCGCTGGCCACGCCGCATTGGCGCGCCCACCTGTGGCGCGGCCTGACCGGTTCCGTTTCCCTGGTGCTGTATTTTCATGCCATCAGCGCTCTGCCGCTGGCGACGGCGGTGACGCTCAACTACACGTCGCCGCTGTTCCTTGCCCTCATCCTGGCGTTCTGGGCCGGCGAACGCGTGCGCGGGACGCTGTATATCGCCCTTGCGCTGGGGCTGGCCGGCGTCGTCCTGCTGCTGCGACCGAGCTTCGCGGCGGACCAGTGGCTCGGCGGGCTGGCGGCGCTGGCCTCCGGCGCCGGCGCCGGCATGGCGTATTTCCATGTCCGGCAACTCGGCCGCCTAGGTGAGCCGGAGTGGCGCACGGTGTTCTATTTTTCGCTGATCTCAGCCCTGATCGGGCTGCCCTGGCTGCTGGCGAGCCAGACCGTCCACGCCGTCAGCGGCCATAGCGCCTGGCTGGTGCTCGGCGTGGGCGGCTTCGGCGCGCTGGCGCAATTGGCCATGACGCGGGCCTACAAGCGGGGCAGCACGCTGGTATCGGCCAGCCTCGCCTACAGCACGGTGATCTTCGCCAGCCTGTTCGGCGTGTTGTTGTGGGACGAGGTGCTGCCGCTGTCGTCCTGGCTGGCCATCGGCCTCATCGTCGCCAGCGGGCTGCTCGCTTCGACGCAATCGCGTGCGCCGGCCGGGCAGGATTGATATAGTAGGATCGAATAAATTCGAAGGGGAGCGCAGCATGATCATCACCGACCACAAGGACAAGCTGGTCACCGTCACCGTGTATGGCGAGTTCACGCTCGGCGACTACAAGGAGTTCGAGGAACTGGTCAACTTCAAGGTCAAGTTCGAGGGGCCGGTGAATCTGCTGTTCGACCTGCGCCAGATGGCCGACTTCACCCTCGACATGGCCTGGGAGGAGATCAAGTTCTCGCGCGCCCACAGCCACGACTTCGGCAAGATCGCCGTGCTGACGGACTCGCAATGGGTGACCTGGAGCGCCTGGCTGTCGCAGATCTTCGTCGATGCCGATTTGCAGGTCTTCGACGACGAGCAGGAAGCGCGCAGCTGGCTGCTGGCATGAAGGTCTTCAACACCCTGGTCGGTGCCGCGGACCTGGCGCATCACCTGCATGACGCACGCTGGCGCGTCTTCGACTGCTCCTTCGATCTGGTGCATCCGCACGCCGGCGAGCTGGCCTACCGCGAGGTGCATATCCCGGGCGCGATCTACGCCCACCTGGAACGCGACCTCTCCGGCCCGCTCACCGGCAGGAACGGCCGCCATCCGCTGCCGGATCCGGCGCGCTTCGCCGCCCGTTTAAGCGAGTGGGGCGTCGGCAACGACACCCAGGTGGTGGTCTACGACGATGCCGGCGGCACCTACGCCGTGCGCCTGTGGTGGATGCTGCGCTGGCTCGGCCATGACGCCGTGGCCCTGCTCGACGGCGGCATCAACGCTTGGGAGGAGGCCGGCCACGAGACGACGGATGCGGAATCGAAGCATCCCCATGCCGTGTTCGTGCCGCGGCTGCGCCCGGGCATGGCGGTCGATGCGCGCTTCGTGGAAAGTCAGTCCGCACGGGACGGCGTCCGCCTGCTGGATGCGCGCAACCCGCAGCGCTTCCGCGGCGAGAACGAGACGCTCGACCCGGTCGGCGGCCACATTCCCGGCGCGGTGAACCGCTTCTTCAAGGACAACCTGCTGCCCGACGGGCGCTTCAAGCCGGCGGAGGCGCTGCGCGCCGAATATCAGGCACTGCTGGCAGGGCGCGGCGCGGCCGAGGTGGTGCATTCCTGCGGCTCCGGCGTGACGGCCTGCCACAACCAGCTGGCGATGGAAGTGGCAGGGCTTGCCGGCTCGCGGATCTACCCCGGCTCCTGGAGCGAGTGGTGCGCCGATCCGGCACGGCCGGTGGCGACCGGTCCCTGAGGCATTGCGGATCGGCCGGACATGCTTGCCGATCTTGTCCTCTTCATTCATTTCTGCATCGCCGGCTTCATCGCGGCCGGCTTCGTGCTGATCCCTTTTGGCGCCGCGCTCGACTGGCGCTGGGTACGGCATCGCCGCCTGCGTCTCGTCCATGCCGGCGCCATCGTCTTCGTCGCGCTCGAATCGCTGGCGGGTTATGCCTGTCCGCTGACGCTGTGGGAGGACATGCTGCGCGGGGAAGCCGCCGGCGAAACCGGTTTCATCGGCCGATGGCTTGGCAGCCTGCTTTATTGGGATTTCCCGGCGGCGGCATTCACCGGGCTGTATTCCGCGTTGGCGCTGCTGGCGATCTGGCTCTGGCGAAGGGTGCCGCCTCAGGCGCCGTGACGCGCCAGTGCCCAGGCGACATGCTCTCGGACGAGCTCCGAGGGGTGGTCGCGGCGTGACGCGAGTGCGGCGACGACCTGCGACGAACCCGGCGCATTGCCCAGGCCCACGGCCAAATTGCGCAGCCAGCGCTCATGGCCGATGCGGTGGATGGCGCTGCCGGCGAGGCGCGTCTTGAATTCCTCCTCCGTCCACGCGAACAGCTCGACCAGGCTGGCGCTGTCGAGGCCGTGGCGCACGGAAAAGTCAGTCTCCACGGTACGGCGCGCGAAGCGGTTCCACGGGCAGGCGAGCTGGCAGTCGTCGCAGCCGTAGACGCGGTTGCCGATCAGCGGCCGCAACTCAACGGGAATGTTGCCCTTCAGCTCGATGGTGAGGTAGGAGATGCAGCGCCGCGCATCCACCGTGTAGGGCGCGACGATGGCATGCGTCGGGCAGACGTCGAGGCAGGCACGGCAAGTGCCGCAGTGGTCGGCTTGAGGCGCATCCATCGGCAGCGGCAGGTCGGTGTATATCTCGCCGAGGAAGAAGTACGAGCCGGCCTCGCGCGTCAGCAGCAGGGTGTGCTTGCCGCGCCAGCCCAGCCCGCTCCGTTCCGCCAGCGCCACTTCCTGCACCGGCGCGGAGTCGGTGAACACGCGATAACCGAAAGAACCGATCTCCGTAGCGATGCGCTCCGCCAGCTTCTGCAGGCGCGCGCGCAGCAGCTTGTGATAGTCGCGGCCGAGGGCGTAGCGGGAGATGGCGGCGCGCGAGCCGTCGGCCAGCACCGTTTCCATCGGCGCTGCTGTCGGCAGGTAGTTCATGCGCGCCGTGATGACGCGCACTGTGCCGGGCACCAGCTCCGCTGGGCGCGAGCGCTTGGTGCCGTGGCTTGCCATATAATCCATTTCGCCGTGGAAGCCGGCTGCGAGCCACGCCGCCAGCTCGGCTTCCGCGGCGTCGAGCGCCGTATCGGCAAAGCCGATCGCATCGAACCCCAGCGCCCGCCCCCATTGCCTGATGCGCGCGGCGAGTTCAACCCCATCGATGGAGTGTGCGTTTTGCATTCTGAGGATCATAGCCTGTCCATGAGCCTGCCCGACGAGGCGGCCACGCTGGCCCTGGGCGCCGCGCTGGCTCAGGCGCTGGCGCCTGGGCTGGTGATTTGGCTCGACGGCGACCTCGGTAGCGGCAAGACGACCCTGGTGCGCGGGGTGCTGCGCGGCCTAGGTTATACGGGGAATGTGAAAAGTCCGACCTAT
>JADFDL010000142.1 GCA_018262875.1 Rhodocyclaceae bacterium
CGAGCAGGTGGATCTCGAGCGCTACATGCGCGAGGCAGTGAAGGTTTCCAACGATTCACCGGTGTTGCTTGACCACTTCCTCAACGATGCCACCGAAGTTGACGTGGATGCCTTGTCCGATGGCAAGGAGGTCATCATCGGTGGCATCATGCAGCACATTGAGCAGGCCGGCGTGCATTCCGGCGATTCGGCCTGCTCGCTGCCGCCTTACACGCTGTCGAAGGAAACCCAGGACGAATTGCGCCGCCAGACCGAGCAGATGGCGAAGGCGCTCAACGTCGTCGGTCTCATGAACGTGCAATTCGCCATCCAGGACGGCACGGTGTATGTGCTGGAAGTGAATCCGCGCGCCTCGCGCACCGTGCCCTTCGTGTCGAAAGCGACCGGCCTGCAACTGGCCAAAGTGGCGGCGCGCTGTATGGCCGGCCGTTCGCTGGCCGATCAGGGCGTCACGCGCGAGATCGTGCCGCCCTATTATTCGGTGAAGGAGGCGGTGTTTCCCTTCGCCAAGTTCCCCGGCGTCGACACCATCCTCGGGCCGGAGATGAAGTCCACCGGCGAGGTGATGGGCGTCGGCCGTACCTTTGCCGAGGCCTTCGTCAAATCGCAGCTGGCCGGCGGCACCAAGCTGCCCAAATCGGGCAAGGTGTTCATCAGCGTCAAGGAACAGGATCGGCCCAAGGCGGTCGAGATCGCCCGCGACCTTTCCGGACTGGGCTTCACGCTGCTCGCCACGCGCGGCACCGGTGCGGCGATTGAAGCGGCAGGCCACAAGGTGCAGATCGTCAACAAGGTCGCCGAAGGCCGTCCGCACATTGTGGACATGATCAAGAACAACGAAGTGGCGCTGATCATCAATACCGTCGAGGAAAAGCGCCAGGCCATCGCCGATTCGCGCTCGATTCGCACCAGCGCGCTGGCGCAGCGGGTCACGCTGTTTACCACCATTGAAGGCGGCCGCGCGGCCTGCGCCGGCATGCGTCACCTTGCCGAGCTGGAGACCTACGCCCTGCAGACGCTGCACGCCGAACTGCGCTAGGATTCACCCATGAGCAAGGTACCCCTCACCAAGTCAGGCGCGGAGAAACTGCGGCAGGAGCTGCACAAGCTGAAGACCGTCGACCGGCCGAATGTCGTCGCGGCCATCGCCGAGGCGCGCGCCCATGGCGATCTGTCCGAGAACGCCGAGTACGCTGCCGCCCGCGAGCGGCAGAGCTTCATCGAGGGACGCCTCCAGGAAATCGAGGGCAAGCTGGGCAATGCGCAGATCATCGACCCCCAGTTGCTGGATGCCGACGGCCGCTGCGTCTTCGGCGCCACGGTCGACCTGGAAGACATGGAAAGCGGCGACAAGGTCACTTATCAGATCGTCGGCGAAGACGAGGCCGACCTGAAGAACAGCAAGATATCCATCTCCTCGCCCATCGCGCGCGCCCTGATCGGCAAATACGCCGGCGATATCGCCGAGGTGAAGGCGCCCGGTGGCGTGCGCGAATACGAGCTGCTCGACGTCAAGTACGTCTGAAATCGTCTCGTGCGCAGGCTGGCGGAAGGCCTTTACTTTCTCTGTATTACCCTCTGGGTCGGCGGTCTCTGGGCCATCGGCTTCATCGCTGCGCCCTCGCTGTTCGCCGCACTGAAGGATCGCGTGCTCGCCGGCGAACTGGCGGGCAACCTGTTCGGCCTGATGGCCTGGGTGGGCATGGCCTGCGCGGCCTGGCTGCTGGGCTACCTGGCGGTGCGGCGTGGCCGGGCCGCGTTCAGCTCGGCGGTGTTCTGGCTGGTGCTGGTCATGCTGTTGCTGGCGCTGACAGGGCATTTCGGCATCCAGCCGATCCTTGCCCAACTGAAGGCCGAAGCCGGATCCCGCAGCGTCATGGAAAGCGCGCTGAGAGACCGCTTCGCCGCCTGGCATGGCCTCGCCGCCGGCCTCTACACGCTGCAAAGCCTGCTGGGGGCGGCCCTGGTGCTGCTGCAGGGCCGGGGGCGCTGAGCGAACTACCTGCCGAGGCGCTTGCGTGAGGCGCTCGGGCGGGCAGCCGGTTTTTTCCCGGCGCGGACGGCGGGCTTCTTCGCCGGCTTCGGTGGCGCGACCGGCGCTTCCGGATTTGCACGGAACACCACCAGGACGTTGCCGATATGCTGAACCGGCGCGGCCTCCAGCCGGGTGCAGATTTCGCCGAGCAGGGCTTCGCGCTCGACGCGTTCGACGCCATACACGCGCACCTTGATCAATTCGTGCGCCTTGAGGCCGCGGTCGATCTCGGCCAGAACGGCCTCGCTGAGGCCGTTCTGGCTGATGCTGGCGACGGGATGCAGGCTGTGGGCGCGGGCGCGCAGCGACCGGCGCAGGGATGAAGTCAGTTCAGTCATTGTGGGATTTTACGCGGTGAAGAAGCACAAGACCAGCAAGGCCTGGATGCACGAACATGTCACCGACCCCTACGTCCAGCGGGCGAAGGCGGAGGGCTGGCGTTCGCGCGCCGCTTTCAAGCTGATGGAAATCGATGACAAGGACCGCCTGCTGCGCCCCGGCATGGTGGTGGTCGACCTCGGCGCGGCGCCGGGCGGCTGGTCCCAGGTGGCGGTGGAGCGGGTCGGTGGCGGCCGGGTGCTGGCACTCGATTTGCTGGAAATGGCGCCGCTGGCCGGGGTGGACTTCATTCAGGGCGATTTCCGCGAGGACGCCGTACTGGCGGCACTGACTTTGCGGCTCGCCGGCCGGCCGGTCGATCTTGTTATTTCCGACATGGCCCCCAATATCTCGGGTATCGCCGTTTCGGATCAGGCCCGCTCGGTGCATCTGGCGGAACTGGCGCTGGAATTCGCCGTGGCGCATTTGAAACCCGGCGGCCATTTCCTGGTCAAGACCTTCCAGGGTGAGGGTTTCGATGCCTTCCGCAAGGCGATGATGGCGGCCTTCGACAAGGTGACGGTGCGCAAGCCGAAATCCTCGCGCGACCGCAGCAGCGAGGTCTATCTTCTGGGCTTGGACCGTCGTCCCCGTTCGCAGGAGGGGTAATCCCGGTTTCCCCGGTTTGCACCGGGCGGGGAACGGTCTTAGAATGCATCGGTCGTATCGAATATCAGGGCCCCTGACGGGCCATAGAGGAATCGCTTGAACAATCTTTTCAAGAATCTCGCAATCTGGCTGGTGATCGGCGTCGTGCTGATGACCGTCTTCAACCAGTTCAGCACGCGCCAGGTGGCGCAGAACACGCTCGAGTACTCGCAGTTCCTCGATGAAGTGAAGGCCGGGCGCATTGCCAAGGTGGTGATCCAGGGCCGCACGCTCGAGGCGACCACCACCGAGGGCAAGAAGATCATCTCCTACGCGCCGGCCGACTTGTGGATGGTGAGCGATCTGCTCAAGAACAATGTCAAGGTGGTGGCCAAGCCCGACGAGGAGCAGTCCTTCCTGATGAACCTCTTCGTCTCCTGGTTTCCGATGCTGCTGCTGATCGGCGTCTGGGTGTTCTTCATGCGCCAGATGCAGGGCGGCGGCAAGGGCGGCGCCTTCTCCTTCGGCAAGTCGCGCGCGCGCATCCTCGACGAATCGACCAACACCATCACTTTCGCCGACGTCGCCGGCTGCGACGAGGCCAAGGAGGAAGTCGCCGAACTGGTCGAATTCCTGCGCGACCCCGGCAAGTTCCAGAAGCTGGGCGGGCGCATCCCGCGCGGCGTGCTGATGGTCGGTTCGCCCGGCACCGGCAAGACGCTGCTGGCCAAGGCCATCGCCGGCGAGGCCAAGGTGCCCTTTTACAGCATCTCCGGCTCCGACTTCGTCGAGATGTTCGTCGGCGTCGGCGCTGCCCGCGTGCGCGACATGTTCGAGCAGGCCAAGAAAAGCGCGCCCTGCATCATCTTCATCGACGAAATCGATGCCGTCGGCCGCCAGCGCGGCGCCGGCCTCGGCGGCGGAAACGACGAGCGCGAGCAGACGCTGAACCAGTTGCTGGTCGAGATGGACGGCTTCGAGGGCACGGCCGGCGTCATCGTCATCGCCGCCACCAACCGGCCCGACGTGCTCGATCCGGCGCTCTTGCGCCCGGGCCGCTTCGACCGCCAGGTGGTGGTGCCGCTGCCCGACATTCGCGGCCGCGAGCAGATCCTCATGGTGCACATGCGCAAGGTGCCGATGGCGCCCGACGTCAAGGCCGACATCATCGCCCGCGGCACGCCGGGCTTCTCCGGCGCCGACCTGGCCAACCTGGTGAATGAGGCGGCACTGTTCGCCGCGCGCGGCAACAAGCGCCTGGTGGACATGGAGGATTTCGAGCGCGCCAAGGACAAGATCATGATGGGTGCCGAGCGTCGCTCGATGGTGATGCCCGAGGAAGAACGGCGCAATACCGCTTACCACGAGTCCGGCCACACCGTGGTGGCCAGGCTGCTGCCGAAGACCGATCCGGTGCACAAGGTCACCATCATCCCGCGCGGCCGCGCCCTCGGCCTGACCATGCAACTGCCGGTGGCCGACCGCTACAGCATGGACCGCGAGCGTCTGCTGGAGAACATTGCCGTGCTCTTTGGCGGCCGCATCGCCGAAGAGCTGTTCATGAACCAGATGACGACCGGCGCCTCGAACGACTTCGAGCGCGCCACCGACATCGCCCGCCGCATGGTCACGCAGTGGGGCATGACGGATGCCCTGGGGCCGATGGTCTACGGCGAGAACGAGGGCGAGGTCTTCCTCGGCCGTTCCGTCACCACGCACAAGAACGTGTCCGAGGCCACCATGCAGCAGGTCGACGCCGAAATCCGCCGCATCATCGACCAGCAATACGGCCTGGCGCGGCGCCTGATCGAGGAAAACCGCGACAAGATCGAGGCGATGGCAAAGGCCCTGCTCGAGTGGGAAACGCTGGATGCCGAGCAGATCAATGACATCATGACCGGCAAACCGCCGCGCGAACCTAAGCGCGCCGTTCCGCCTGCCAATACGCCGGCGGACAATTCTCCTGGCGCTGGCGCTGCGCCCAACGCGGCTGCGCCGGCGTAATCCGGACGACGAGCATGAGGCCGGATCGGGCAACCGATCCGGCTTTGCTTTTATGGCCCCCTATCTTCACTGCGGGAAATTCCGTCTTTTCCTCGAACGCCCGCTCGTCATGGGCATCGTCAATGTCACGCCGGACTCCTTCTCCG
>JADFDL010000143.1 GCA_018262875.1 Rhodocyclaceae bacterium
GCGCGAGGCGGCGCAGCTCGAATCCTCCAAGGATTTCGCCAAACGCTTCATGCAGCGCCACAGGATCCCCACCGCCGCCTTCGCCACCTTCGGCAATGCCGAGGAAGCGCACGCCTACGTCGATGCGCAGGGGGCCCCCATCGTCATCAAGGCCGACGGCCTGGCCGCCGGCAAGGGCGTGGTGGTCGCCATGGATTCCGCCGAGGCGCATGCCGCCATCGACCAGATGCTGGTCGACAACAGGATGGGCGACGCCGGCGCGCGCGTGGTGATCGAGGAATTCCTCGAGGGCGAGGAGGCCAGCTTCATCGTCATGTGCGACGGCACGCATGCCCTGCCGCTCGCCACCAGCCAGGACCACAAGCGGCTGCGCGACGGCGACGAGGGGCCCAACACCGGCGGCATGGGCGCCTATTCGCCGGCGCCGGTGGTGACGCCGGCCGTGCACGCCCGCGCCATGCGCGAGGTCATCATGCCGACGCTGAACGGCATGGCGCAGGACGGCATTCCCTATACCGGTTTCCTCTACGCCGGCCTGATGATCGCGCCGGACGGCAGCGTCAAGACGCTGGAATTCAACTGCCGCATGGGCGACCCCGAGACGCAGCCGATCATGCTGCGCCTGAAGAACGATCTCGTTGACCTCGTCGAGGCCGCCATCCATTGCCGGCTCAAGGACACCGAGGCGGAGTGGGATCGCCGCGTCGCCCTCGGCATCGTCATGGCGGCGGCCGGCTACCCGGAATCCCCGCGCAAGGGCGATACCCTCCACGGCCTGCCCCCTGCCGGCGACGACTACCACGTCTTTCATGCCGGCACCGCGCTTTCCGGCAAGGACGTCGTCACGGCGGGCGGACGCGTGCTCTGCGTCACTGCCCTGGGCGACAACGTCAGGGCGGCGCAGATGCGCGCCTACGAGATCGCCGAGCAGATCGAGTTCGCCGGCATGCAGATGCGGCGCGACATCGGCCATCGCGCCATTCGGCGCTAGGCGGCCATCGCGCCGCCACCCGCGATGGATACCGCCGATCTTCTCGCCTATTTTACCGGCCTGCAGGAGCGCATCGTCGCTGAACTGGCCGCTTTCGACGGCAAGGATTTTCGCACCGATAGCTGGCAGCGCCCGGAGGGCGGCGGCGGCCTCACCCGCCTGATCGAGGAGGGCGACTTCTTCGAGCGCGGCGGCGTCAATTTCTCCCATGTCATGGGCAGCAGCCTGCCGCCTTCGGCCACCGCCGCGCGGCCGGCGCTCGCCGGGCGCGCCTGGGAGGCGATGGGCGTCTCCCTGGTGCTGCATCCGCGCAATCCCTACTGCCCGACCGCGCACATGAACGTGCGCTGCTTCATCGCCCGCAAAGAGGGCGATGAACCAGCCTGGTGGTTCGGCGGCGGCATGGACCTCACGCCCTACTACGGCTTCGAGGAGGACGCCCGCCATTTCCACACCGCCTGCAGGCAGGCGCTGGCGCCCTTCGGCGCCGACGTGCATCCGCGCTACAAGCAGTGGTGCGACGACTACTTCTTCCTCAAGCACCGCAACGAGCCGCGCGGGGTCGGCGGCATCTTCTTCGACGATCTGAACGAGGGGGGCTTCGACCGCTGCTTCGGCCTGACGCAGGCGGTCGGCAACGCCTTCCTGGCGGCTTACCTGCCCATCGTGGAGCGGCGCCGCGCCCTGCCCTACGGTAAGCGCGAGCGCGATTTCCAGGCCTACCGGCGCGGACGCTACGTCGAGTTCAACCTGGTGTGGGATCGCGGCACCCTGTTCGGCCTGCAGTCGGGCGGGCGCACCGAGTCGATCCTCATGTCGCTGCCGCCGCTGGTGAAGTGGCGCTATGACTGGAAGCCCGAGGCGGGCAGCGCCGAGGAAAAGCTCTACACGGATTTTCTCAAGCCCAGGGACTGGGCCTGAAAGTCAGCCCTGGCGGCACAGCGCCGCGGCGCCGCGATACGCCTGGTTGGATTCCTCGCTGCGGCCGAGCTGGGCAAACAGCGTGGCCAGTTCGACATAGGCATCCTGGCTCGGCTGCACCGCCAGCGACGCCTCGAAATAACTCTGCGCCTTGCCCCACAACTGCTGCTCCCGGCACAGCTTGCCCAGGGCCAGCAGCAGGTGCGCGTCCTCGGCATGCTGCTCCAGCCATTTTTCGGCGCGGGCAATGCGGCCCAGCGTGTCGCCGCCGCGGCACTCGGCATACAGCCCGGCCAGTTCGGAATCCCATTCGGCGTCGCCCCGCTGCTCGATGATGCGCTGCGCCGTCGCGCCGTCGCCGGCGGCGATCAGCGCCCGCACCGCCGCGGCCGCCAGTCGGGCCGCGCGTTGCTCTTCGGCAGGTACGGCGGCCCAGTAGGCGGCGAGCGCGCGGGCATCGCCTTCCCGGCCACGCAGATTCTCCAGGTGGGCGCGCTGCTTGAGCGGAACGGCGGCATCATGCGTCAGGGCACGGTGCTTCTCCAACTGACGCGCCACTTTCAGCACGTCGTCCCAACGGCCCAGCCCGCGGTGCACGCGCAGCGCCAGGCGCAGCGCGGCGATATGCCGGCCGCCGCCCTCCTGCAATGCGTCCAGCGCCTCCAGCGCGGCTTCGAAGCGGCGCGCATCGACGTGAAGCTCCGCCTCGGTCATCAAGCGCGCGGCACGCGCCTCGTCATCATGCTCGGCGGCACGCTTGAGCCACTCCTCCTCACGCCGGCTGTCGCGCAAGAAATGCGCCGCGCGCGCCGCCACCAGCGCCGAAAGTGCCGGCGCCTCGTGGGCGGCATGGGACAGGGCGGCGTTCTTCAGGGCGTGTCCGTAGCGGCCTTCGAAAAGCTGCTGCACCGCCTCACGCAGCGCCCGTGCGCCCTTCTCGCGCCGCTTGCGCTCGCGGAACGCGCGCACGGCCTGCGGCAAGCGCAGCGTATGCGACAGCAGGCGCAGCAGGGCATGGCCGAGCAGGAAACCACCGACCGCCAGCACGATGAAGAAATTCAGCGACAACTCGACGTGCCAGGGCGGCAGGACAACCAGAACATAGCCTTCGTTATAGCCAAAGGCCAGCGACACGCCGACGGCGAGGGCGAACAGCGCCAGCAGCCAGAGCAGGATGCGCATCAGCGGGCTTCCCTGTCGCGCGGCAGACTCACCGCCGTCCCCTCCCGCGCGATCTTGAAGTTACGCAGCGTGGTCAGGCTCTCCTGGAGATTGGGCAGGGCCAGGCTGACATCGGCAGCGGCCAATTGCCTGAGCGTTGCCAGCGCCGCCTGCACGGGGCGGGCGCGCGTGTCGAAATACTGCTCGATCCAGGCCTGCGCCTGCCCGATGTCCTGGCGGAACGACTTGCCGTCCCGCTGCAGGAGCGCCAGCCGGGCATTCACCAGGCGCAGCTTGAGGTTCTCGCGCAGGAAAAAGGCATGCGTGGGCGACAGCAACGCGGGATTGGGCCGGTCGAGGCGCTCGACGCGGATCAGGCTCTTCAATTCCCGCCACAGTTCGCCGAGCAGCGCCTCCCAGTAGCCGGACGCCGCGGCGGGCACGAACGTCTCCCGGGCCGGCTCCATGCGCGGCTTGGCTTCGAAGGCGAGGGGCAGGGTGTCCGCGGCGCGGACAACACCCTCGATGCGCAGCGCGATGCCCGGCACGTCGGCCAGCGGCAGCGCCTTCAGCCGCTCGATGTCGCGGGCGATCACCTTGCGCAGCGGCAGGTACTGGGCGCGCCCGGCCGCGCCCAGGCGCGCGTCGGCGCCTTGCAGCGCAATCAGCGCCGCCTCGACGTTGCCGGCAAGTTGCAATTGCTGTGCAGCCGTGTTGAGCGCCTGCTCGATCTCGGCCAGCAGCCGCTCGTCGCGGTTGCGCGTCAGTTCCTGCACCATGGCGTCGAGCGCCGCCTGCTGGCTCTGCGACTCGGCCAGTTTCGCTTCCAGCGCGCCCGCCTTGGCCTGCAAGGCGGCCAAGGCCTCCTGGTTCTGCTTCGCGACGATGCGCGCCTCCCCCATTGCCGCATCCCCTGCGGCCAGGCGGTGCGCCACTTCCTGTTGCAACTCGGCGATGCGGCCGCGCGTCTCGATCGACTGCCAGGCGAGCAGGCCGAGCGCCGCCGCCGCCACCCACAAGACGGGTTGCCGCAGGATCGTCAACGCCTGCCGCAGTCGTCCCGGCCTAGCCGGGGAAGTCAAAGCATCCTGTTCCATCATCGATCCGTTTCCATCGCGCCAAAGTACGCTTCCAGGCCCGCCAACAGGCCATCGTCGCCCGGCTCCGTAATAACCGCCTCGGCAAAACCCATCTGCCGGGCTTCCTCGGCGATGCGCTGGTGGGCAACGAAGAGCGGCGCCGCCTTCAATGCCGCCTCGCCCGCCACGCCAACCATCGCCGCCAGGTTGCGCAGTCCTTCGCTGCTCGTCACCGTCAGCGCATCGATTGCTCTCATCCCGAGCAGATCCCGCAGCGGCGCCGCGTCGATGTCCGGCCGGCCGCGCCGGTAGCAGGGAATGCGCTCCACCTGCGCGCCGCGCGCCTCCAGCGTCTCGCCGAGCAGTTCGCGCCCGCTGTCGCCGCGAAAAATCGCCACACGCTTGTCGCGAATTGCCTCGGCTGCGAATTCCGGACGCTGCAGGAGCGCCTCGCTGTCGAAGCGCCCGCCGTCCGGCGTGACGATGTGCGTCACGCCGAAGCGGGCGATGGCGCGTACGCTGGTCTCGCCCATCGCGGCCGCCACGACCCGCGCCGGCCAGGGATGCCGCGCCGTGATGACGGAGAGCGCCTTCTCCGCCGCGTTCGGGCTGACGAAAACGGCAATATCGAAGCCGTCGATCCGCTCTGCCGCGGCCTGCAAGGGCCCGGGGTCGGCAGCATCGAAAATCGCCAGCACCGGAAAGCGCACGGCGCTGCCGCCGCGCGCCTCGATCTCCCGCGCCAGCTTGCCGGCCTGCTCCGCCGGCCTTGTTACCACGATCCTCCGGTTAGTCAGACTTGGCCTGCCCCCCGCTCCCCTTCCCGCGGAAGGGGGTGACGATTGTTCGCCGCTTCGCAGCTCCATGTCGTTGACTGCGCCGTCCTTGGGGCGGCCCGGCGGACGGCGCGTCATCCGCCCAACGCGGCGAGTATCTCCTCGGCGCCGCGCGCGCGCAGTTCATTCGCCAGAGCCAGGCCGAGCGCCTCAGGGT
>JADFDL010000144.1 GCA_018262875.1 Rhodocyclaceae bacterium
GGCGCGTTTCCTCACCCTCAACGCCGCCTGGATGATGGACGTCGCCGGCAACAAGGTGGCGAAGAAGGAGATCGCCATGATCAAGGTGGTCGCGCCGAACATGGCCTGCCAGGTCATCGACTGGGCCATCCAGGTGCACGGCGGCGGCGGCGTGAGCGACGATTTCCCGCTGGCGCATGCCTACGCCCATGCCCGCACCCTGCGCTTCGCCGACGGCCCGGACGAGGTGCACCGCAACCAGATCGCCAAGTACGAGCTGGGGCGGTATCTCGAAGGGAAATAGCGGCGTCCTAGCGCAGCCTGAACACCACCGGCAGGAGCACTTCGCGCGCGCCCGTCTCCGGCAGGCGGCCCATGGCCATGGCGGCTTTGACTGCCGCCTCGTCGAGGAGCTTGTGGCCGCTGCTGGCGGCGACCTGCGCGTCGCGGATCGCGCCCTCGGCATCCAGCGTCAGCAGCAGGCGCACTTCGCCCTCGATGCCGCGCGCCACCGCCTCGGGCGGATAGAACAGCACTTCGGAGAGCTTGCGCTGCGCCGTCTCTTCCGGCGTGTGCGGCGCGGGGCGGCGGCTTTTCGCATCGACGGGCTTCGGCTCCGCCTGCGCGACTTTCGGCGCTTCCGGCTCGGCCAGCGTGTCCTTCAGCAGGGCATCCTGCGGCAGCACGGTGGCGGGAGGCAGCAGGCGGGCGCTGATCGCCGTGCTGCGGGGACTGACTTTTCTTTCGAGCAGGGAGACGATCGCGCCCGAGCCAAACAGGGCGAGATGCAGGGCGAAGGAGGCGGCCAGGGCGAGCAGAAAACGCAGTTTCAGTGGAGGCTCATGCCCGCTGGCGGGCGTGATGTCGAAACTAAAGCGGCGGGAAGGCAAGGTTTCCAAGTCCGGATCAAGACCCCGAAAGCCATATTTTGCTATAAATGCGACATGCGAGCCCTGTTATCCTTCCTGGCCGTCCTGGCCTGCCTGATGCGTCCGGCCTGGTCTGCGCCGCCTATTCCGCCCACAGCGCTCGAGTTCGGCGTGGCCATCGAGGCGGGCAATACCTGGGCCGCGAAAAAATGGCTGGACGAGGGCCTGCCGCCGGACTTTCTCGCCGACCGCATCGGCAGCGGCCTGATGATCGCGTCCTGGATCGGCAGCCTCGATCTGATGCGCCTGTACCTCGATCGCGGCGCCAACATTCACCTGACCAACCGCTACGACGAGCAGGCGCTGCAACTGGCGGCCTGGCGCGGCCACATCGACGCCGTGCGCCTGCTGCTGGAGCGCGGCGCCGAGGCGAACCGCAGGGGCAAGCAATGGGGCGCGCTGCACTATGCCGTCTTCGCCGGCCGCGCCGACATCGCCCGCCAGTTGATCGGCAACGGCGCCGACGTCAACGCGCGCACGCCCAACGACTCGACCGCGCTGATGATGGCCGCGCGCGAGGGGCATGCCGACCTCGCCAGCATGCTGCTCGAATCCGGCGCCGACACCAAGCCCGTCAACGAGTGGGGCGACAACGCGCTCGCCTTCGCCATGCGCAACAGGAACTACGGCATCGCGAAGATGGTGTCGAACGCCGAGGAATTCGCCAGAGCGGCAAAGGCGCCGGAATCCTTCGGCGCAGCGAAGAAGTCCGTCCCCGTGCCGCCGGAGATCGGCGAGATCGTCGAAAAGATGCGCCAGGCGCAGGACGACGGCAAGCCCACCGACGAGTTGCGCAAGGCGCTCTACGCCACCCTCGCGCTGCACCGCCACGACAGCGAGGCATCGAGACAGAAGGCGAAAAATGGCAAGGGCGGCAAGCCCGAGGTGCTGGTGATCACCGCCGAGCGCAACGAGGTCGGGCGCGAGCGCGCCGAGCTGCTCTACGAAGCCGTCAAGGCCGGCGCCGCCGTCACCACGCCCGCCGAAGCGGCTGGCGGCAGCGGCCCGTCGGAGATCGGCGCCATCCTCGATCGCATGCAGAGCGGGAAGGGAATGAAGGGCAGGCCGCGCACCACCGCCGCGCAACGCCGGGCCCTGCACGACGCCGTCACCCGGTTCAAGCAGGAAGCCCAGCCCGCTCCCATCGAACCCGTCCAGTAGCTTCTCCCTCCCCTTATTGCATCGGAATGGGGTGGCGCAATCAGTACCGATTGCCTTATAATTGGTACCTATTTAGATACCGTATGAGGCACTCCATGAATACGCTCACCGCCGCCGAACTCAAGCGCCGTGGCATGGCCGCGATTGAAGAGGGCCTGCGCCGCGGCCCTGTGCATCTCATGAAGCGCAACAAGTCTTCCGCGGTGGTGCTCTCCGAGGAGGAATATGCCCGGCTGGCGCAAGGCAAGGCGGGCGCCGCGCCCGTCGGCATGAGCGCCGTCCAGTGGCTGCTCAGCCAACCTGCCACCGGCACCAAGCGGAAGGCCCAGATCGACAAAGCGCTGCGCGAAGAGCGCGAGGGCTGGGCGAGATGATTTTTTTCGATGCCAGCGCCCTGATCTATCTGGTCGAGGGCGCGGAGCCGTTCGCCGGCCGGGTCCGTGCCGAGCTGGCGCAGATTGCCAGGAAGCACCCGCAAATGGGCGCGGCGCTAAGCCGGCTGACATGGCTGGAATGTCGGGTGCGTCCTGCGCGCAACAATGAACTCGTCACGCTGGCGGCGTTCGATGCCTTCTTCGCCCGCCCGGATCTGGTCTGGGTAGAACTCGGCAAGGACGTCGTCGAGCTGGCCACCGCCATTCGCGTCAAGCACGGCTTGCGCACGCCGGACGCCCTTCAGGCGGCGAGTTGCCTCCAGCTCGGAGCAAGGCATATCTTTCTCACAGGAGATGCTTCATTCAGGAAGGTTGCCGGCCTGAATGCCAGAGTGCTGAGATAGTCCTCACGTCAGCAGCACCGCCACGATTCCCGTTACGAATATCCCGTCGAAACTCCCCGCGCCGCCGATCGACGCCACCGGCTCGCCGAGCTTGCCGATGTCCTTCAGCCGCAGGATGTCGGCGCCGATCAGCACGCCCAGCGTGCCGCCGATGTAGGCCAGCGCCGGCGCCTGCTCCGGATCGAGCGCCAGCGCAACCATTGCCGCCGCAACCGGCGCGATCAGGATCGGCATGACGATGCCGACCTTTGGCATGGAGAAACTGATCCCGTAGGACACCGCCGTCACCGCCGCAACGGCGGCAACCACGCCCAGCATATCCGGCTGGCTGTGCTTGAACAGGTACAGCGAAAACGCCAGCGGCACCACGCAGCCGCCGACATTCACCGCGATGATGGTTTTGCCCGGAATCACCTGGATGCGCTTGAGCAGCATGCGCGGAATGTCGTGCAGGCGCTTCTCCTGCTCGGCGGGGTCGGTGCGCACGGTGAACAGCGGCAGGTTGAGCATGCTGCCGAACAGCGTGAGCATCAGCAGCATCGTCGCCGAATCCGCCGACAGCCCCAGCCGCGAGAAAACCACCTGGAGGATGCCGATCTGCACGATCGTGACCAGAAAGATGGCCGCGGCGAAGAGGAGGATCAGGCGGGTAGGGGGCAAGCGGACACCTCGTGCGAGAGAACCCTTGGAGATATTAATTGGATATGGACGAGGAAGGGGCCCGGCCGGGAAAAGTCAGTCCCTGCGATACGGCGCCATGCTGCTGGAATTGCGGTAGCGCATCAATCTGCGTCAATCGCCGGTTCTCCGGGATCATGTCGCGCGATCCTGAGGTTGCGGGCGCGTATTGCCAGGAGACCGTCGAGCCGGTTCGCGAATGCCTTTCGGTCGGCGGCGGAAAACGCCGCCGGGCCGCCGGTGTCGACGCCGCCGCTGCGCAGTCCTTCCATGAAGTTGCGCATGCCCAGCCGCTCCTCGATGTTGCCCGCATCAAGCAGGTCGCCGCGCGGATCGAGCACGCGGGCGCCCTTGGCGATCACCTGCGCGGCGAGCGGCACATCGGCGGTGATCACCAGGTCGCCGGCTGAGGCCTCCTCGGCGATGCGGCGGTCGGCGACGTCGAATCCCGACGGCACCTGCAGTGCGCGGATCCATGGCGAAGGCGGTACGCGAAGCAGCCGGTTGGCGATCAGCATCAGCGGCACCTGCGCGCGGTTCGCGGCCCGGAACAGGATGTCCTTGACGACCGCCGGGCAGGCGTCGGCATCGACCCAGATTTTCATGATTTACCGAAGCCGTTCGACGATCGGGCGGGTGGCGGGGGTGAGGGGCGTCTCGCAAGTCATGCGGCATCATCCTGCAAATGTGCGCAGGGCTCAAGCCGACCGGCCGGAAACTCCGCGCTGGCGCGGCATTCGGGGCATAATCGGGCGCAAGCCATGAGCCAGCGGAGCCGCCCCGAATGACCCCAAGCAGCATCGTCAAATATCTCGACCAGTACGTCATCGGCCAGGACGAGGCGAAGAAGATCCTCGCCGTCGCCGTCTATTCCCATTACAAGAAGGTCGCCAAGGCGAAGAGCGACACCGTCGAGGTCGCCAAGAGCAACATCCTGCTGGTCGGCTCCACCGGCACCGGCAAGACGCTGCTGTGCGAGACGCTGGCGCGCGCCCTCAAGGTGCCCTTTGTCACGGCGGATGCGACCTCGCTGGCGCAGACGGAATTCGTCAACGAGGAGATCGACGCCATCCTGCAGCGCCTGCTGGAAAAAGCCGGCGGCGACGTCGCCCGCGCCCAGTGCGGCATCGTCTTCATCGACGAGGTGGACAAGCTGAAGGCGATCAGCGGGCAGGCGCGCGGCGCCTCGGGCGAAAGCGTGCAGCATGCCCTGCTGAAGATCATGGAGGGCTCGCCGGTGCGGCTCAAGCACGGCCAGTACGTCGACACCACCAACATCCTCTTCATCTGCGGCGGCGCCTTCGTCGGCCTGCGCAACATCCAGGCGAAGACGCAGGCCTTTGGTTTCATCTCCGCCACCGGCGGCGACGACCAGCACATCCTCGACCGGCTCAATGCGCGCGTCAAGCCGACCGACCTTTTTGAATTCGGCCTCATCCCCGAGTTCGCCGGCCGGCTGCCGATCATCGCCAGCTTCCAGGACCTGAACAAGGAGATGCTGGTGCGCATCATGACCGTGCCGCGCAACGCCATCTACCGGCAGTTCCAGGAGATCCTGCAGGGCGAGGGCGTCGAGCTGACCATCGCGCCGCTGGTGTTCGAGCAGATCGCCGAA
>JADFDL010000145.1 GCA_018262875.1 Rhodocyclaceae bacterium
GCGCGGCACCGGTGACGAGCACCGTTTTGTCCTGCAGGCTGGAAGCCATAACAAAGTCCTTTGATGTTTGCGAATTTTAACGGAATCGGGCACATTCGGCCCCGCCATGGCCATGCCGACTCCTGAACCCGAAGCCGCCGAAAGCAGCGCCCGCCTCGTAGCGCGCATCGCTGCGGAAATCGAGGCAGCCGGCGGCTGGATCCCCTTCTCCCGCTTCATGGAGCTGGCCCTTTACGCGCCCGGCCTCGGCTACTACAGCGGCGGCGCACGAAAATTCGGCGGTGCCGGCGATTTCGTCACCGCGCCGGAGCTCTCGCCCCTCTTCGCCCAAACCCTGGCCGCCCAGGTGGCGCAGCTCATGGCGGCCAGCGCGCCGCGCATCCTCGAAGCGGGCGCCGGCAGCGGCGCCCTCGCCGTCGGCCTGCTGCTGGAACTCGAGCGGCGCGGGACGCTGCCCGAGCGCTACGACATCCTCGAACTCTCCGGCGAGCTGCGCGTGCGCCAGCAGGAAGCCGTCGCCCGCGGCGCCCCGCACCTGGCCGACCGCGTCGCCTGGCTGGACACCCTGCCGGACACCTTCAGCGGCGTGGTCCTCGCCAACGAGCTGCTCGATGCCCTGCCGGTAAACCTCGTCTCCTGGCGCGAGAACGGCATTTTCGAACGCGGCGTGACGCTGGAGGACAGCGCCTTCGTTTGGCGGGACCACCCTGCCGCCGGCGCACTGCTCACCGTGTCACAGGGACTGACTTTTGTTTCACCGCCCTACGTTTCGGAGATCAACCTCGCCGCCCGCGCCTGGATGAGCGAGTGGGGACGCATCCTCAAGCAGGGCGCGTTGCTGCTGATCGACTACGGCTTCCCGCAGCGCGAGTACTACCACCCGCAGCGCGCCGAGGGCACGCTGATGTGCCACTACCGCCACCACGCCCACGGCGACCCGCTCTGGCTGCCCGGCCTGAACGACATCACGGCGCACGTCGACTTCACCGCCATCGCGGAAGCCGGCCACGATGCCGGACTGGACGTGCTTGGCTACACCAGCCAAGGCCAGTTCCTCCTCAACTGCGGCCTGGCGCAACTGTTCGAGGCGCACCAGACCGACGGCGCGGCGCCCTACGCCGCGCTCGCCTCGGGCGCGCAGAAGCTCATCAGCCCCGCCGAGATGGGCGAGCTGTTCAAGGTGCTGGCGATGGGGAGGGGGATTGCCGAGCCGCTGCTCGGCTTTGCGAGCGGCGATCGCTGCCACGCGCTGTAAAAATGCAACGAGGGAAGACGCAAGGGTTTGTCGCGGCAATCACAACCGTCAGCGATCAGGCTGCCGGGACACCCGCCCGCTTGCCTGCCACAACTCCTTGCATCCTCCCGACTTCCTCGCTGCTTGAATGAATTAACGGCCCAGGGGGATTTGGGTTGAACTGATTCTCTTGTAGGAGCCCGTCCTACTTGAGGATCAGTTTTTCCAGGCAGGCGCGAATTCCTTGCGGGATGGCGGTCGGCTTGTCCTTGGCGCGATCGACGAAGACATGCACGAAATGTCCCTGCGCCGCCGGCTTGTCCTCGCCCCGGCGGAACAGGCCGATCTCGTAGCGCACCGAGGAGTTGCCGAGGTGCGCCACGCGCAGGCCGGCATCGAGGGTTTCCGGAAAGGCCACCGGACGGTGGTAGCGGCAGTTGGACTCGACGCAGTAGCCGACCACCGCGCCGTCGTGGATGTCCAGCCCGCCTTCGCGGATCAGGTACTCGTTGATGACAGTGTCGAAGTAGGCGTAGTAGACGATGTTGTTGACGTGGCCGTAGACGTCGTTGTCCATCCAGCGGGTGGGAATGGCGAGGAAATGCGGGTAGGCGGAACGGCGTTCGAGGGATGAAGTCATGCCCGCATTGTAGCGGTCGGCGCCGCGTGCCACCCTCTCCCCGGCCCCGCTCCGCGCCCCACGGCCGGCTTTGCACAGCCGGCCGGCTCGATCGGCGCGAAGCATGTTTCGCGAAACCCCGCCTTCGCCCCGCCAGCGGAAGAGGGAGGTAACGCTGCTACTCCTGGTAGAGGTAGACGTTGCGCAGGAAGGCCTCGGCATCCCGTTCGGCTGCCGCATGGTCGTGCCGCGCCGGGACCGCTTCCTGCAGGGCCAGGCCGACTTCGGGCTGCGGCAGCCAGTTGGAGAGGAGGACCTCCTCGCCATACTCCTCGCGCAGTTCGATGACTTTTTTCCCCGTGTCCATATCCGTATAAATGAGCATGATGACCTCCGCGCAACGCGTCTCGTGTACCCCAAGGGTACTTCCTGCGGGGCGCATCGGGACGTCAACTTGGATAACGGCGGGAATCGGAAAAAGTTGAACGGCGGTGGGGTTTTTTTCCGCGGCGCTTCCCCCTTCGCGGGGCAGGGTCTCTACAAGCCCTCGGCTTCGAGCCAGCCGAGGATGCGACCGGCCACCTTCTCCCAGTCGCGCTCCAGCATGAGGCCGTGGCCCATGCCGGGGAAGATCTCCGCCTCGACGCCGTAGTGGCGGGCGGTCATCTCGACCTGGGAGGCCGGGATCAGGGTGTCGTGCTCGGCGCCCAGCACCAGCAGGGGCGGCAGGTTCATGCGGCTCTTCAGCGGCAGGTTGAACAGGGTCATGTCCCAGATGGCGCGGTGCGACTCCGGCTGCATGCGTTTGTACCAGCGGAGCAGGTCGGCGGTTTCCACCGGCTGGGAGAACATGGCCGTGCGCAAGGTGTCGAGCGCCACCTGCCCGCCGTCGAGCAGGCGGTTGAGGTCGTTCATCAGGCCGGGCTTTTGGAAGGCCAGGCCCAGCGCCGCCGCCCACAAACCCTGCGGCGGCACCGAGGCCATCAGCACCAGGCCGGCCGCCTCGTGGCTTTCCAGATATTTCTGCGCCACCATGCCGCCCATCGAATGGCCGATCAGCACCGGCGGCGCCGGCAGTTGTTCGGCGACGGTGGCGACATCGCGCACGTAATGGTCGATGCCGAAACTGTCCAGCCGCTCGCGGCCGGGCGAGCCGCCGTGGCCGGAGAAGCTCAGGGCGTAGCAGGCATGGCCGCGTTCGGCGAAATATGCCAGGAAATGCTCGTCCCAGCACCAGGCGGCGGCATAGGCGCCGTGGAGAAAAAGCAGTGGCGTGTTGCGGAAGCTGACTTTCGGCTCCGGCGTAACGCCGGAGCGTTTTGCCGGAGGCTGGCGGCTGATGACCTCCAGCCCGCCGAATCCGGCTCCGCTCACTTCGGTACGGCCATGCCGCGCTGCACGGCCGGGCGGTTGGCGATGGCCTTGAACCAGCGCAGGACGTTCGGGTAGCTGGCGAGGGCGACGTCTTGCCATTCATGGCGCGCCACCCACGGGAAGGTCGCCACGTCGGCGATCGAGTATTCGTCGGCGAGGTATTCGTGCTGTCCGAGTCGGGCATTGAGTACGCCGTAGAGCCTTGCCGTCTCCTTCGTGTAGCGGCCAATGGCGTAGTCCAGCTTCTCCGGCGCAAAGCGCAGGAAGTGATGGGTCTGGCCGAACATCGGGCCGACGCCGCCCATCTGGAACATCAGCCATTGCAGGGCCTCGTACTTGCCGCGGTCGGACGCCGGCAGGAAACGGCCTGTCTTGCCGGCGAGATAGACCAGGATGGCGCCGGATTCCATCATCTTGATTGACTTGCCATCGGGCCCGTCCGGGTCGACGATGGAGGGGATTTTTCCGTTCGGGTTGATGGCGAGATAGGCCGGGGCGAACTGCTCGCCCTGCATGATGTCGACCGTGTGCACCCGGTAGGGCAGGCCGCACTCTTCCAGCATGATGGAGACCTTGCGGCCGTTGGGCGTGCCCCATGTGTATAGTTCGATCATCGCGTAGCTCTCCTCATTGTCGATGTTGAAGTGGCTGATCGCCCTGCTGATCACGGTGCTGATTGCCGGCGTCTTCCTGCCGCGGCTGGCCGCCTTCCTGCGCATCGGCCGCCTGCCGGGCGACGTCAGCTTCCGCTTTCGCGGGCGCCTCTACCACTTTCCCTTCGGCACCACCCTGCTGCTGTCCCTGCTCGCCACGCTGCTGTACCGGTTGGTCTAGCGCCGTCCCGCCGCCGGACCGCCCCAAGGCGGGACAGTCTTTGGTCTGCGAGCGAAGCGAGCCGCAGCCATCCCCTTCCCTGGGAAGGGGAGCGAGGGGTTGGCCCTCGTATTCCTGCCAGCCCTGCGGCGTCCACTGGAACAGCTTGCGAGAGACGGGACGGCCCTGGTGGCGCTCCACGGTCTCCACGGTTTCACGCAACTGCTCGATCTTCTCCGGCTCCTGGGTCGAGGTGAACACCACCACGTCGCGCGTCGGCATGCCGAGGATGAGCAGATCGCCCAGCGTCAGCGTCAGTTCCGCCCAGCGCCAGTGCAGCAGGGCGCGGCTGGCGGCATAGCCGTCCGTGGTTTCGATGACGTTCAGCCAGGGCAGTCTGGCGACCTGCTTGATGGCGATCTCGCCGTGCGCACGGTCGAGATTGGCCAGGGCGCGCTGGTGCAGGCGCTCCGGATCCATGCCCCAGGACTTCATCACGCCGTGCGAGACGATTTGCGCCCCTTCCTTGAATTCGAGCGCATACATGATCTGCACGTCGGCGAGGAAATCACGCACCACCAGGGCGTTGTCCTCGACCCACGGGCCGGGGTCGTCAAGCTTGCGCGCCACGCGCGCCAGTTGCACGGCGAGGCGCTTGCGCGCCTGCTCCAGGTAGCGCTTGCCGATCAGCACCGGCCGCAGGGCGGCCATTTGCTCCTCGGCGCTGCGGACCGGCGCGGCTTCAGCCGCTTGCTCCGGCGCTGCCGGCGCATCCTCGGCCCGCAAGGCCATCGGCAACGCAATCAGCAAGAGTCCCGCAAAAGTCAGTCTGCGCAAGACGGCGTCCTTTTCACGGCGGCCACGCGCGCCTCGTGGATGCGCTGTGGAATCTGGGCTTTGTCGTCCGTGGCGGCGGCGATGGCGCCGGCGTCCACCGCCTGCACGGCGGCGAGCGCCCGGCGCAGGATATCGCCCGCCGCCCACGGCCGGTCCTCCCAGCCGGGCCGGCCGCGGAAATCGCACTCGCAGGCTTCCAGCAACTGGCCGAAACGCTCGGGGCGGCGCAGGGCGTCAGCCCGCTCGAGCAGCTTG
>JADFDL010000146.1 GCA_018262875.1 Rhodocyclaceae bacterium
AACATGACGCAATCGACCTGGGCGCTTTCGTCCTTCAGGGCAAAGTAGACATGGCCGGAGGCCGGGCGGCGCAGATTGGAGATTTCACCGCCGACCCAAAGCAGCGGAAAGCGATTTTCGAGCGTTTGGCGCGCCAGGCGGTTGAGCTCGGAAACGCTGAGAATCTCCTCGCCGGAATTTGGCGGATTGGCTGTTTCTGCGGGCATCGGAGGATTCTAGCCGATGCCTTCTATCACTTTCGTTATTGATTGTGACGAGACAATCGGGCGCTCTCTGGGGTGGTGTTGTAACGCATTGATAAATATCGATTAAACGTCAAGCTTCATTTTGCATCGAAGCAAGAAAAAGTCTTACGGGAAGCCGACTTACTCAAAACCTCCACGCTTAATTCACATACTTATCCACAAGTTTTGTGGATAAAGAAAACGAAGTTTCAGTGAAGGCTAACGCCGTCTTGGTTTTATCGGCGCTAAGCGCAGCGGCTGTAACTAAATTGTCGTTGCAAGGCGACAGTTCGCAAGCGGTTTTTCTTGCCGAAACAGGATCACCCATATAAAGTTCGCCGTTATTCGAAAAACAACAGGAGCCATGCGTGTTCGCCATCATCCAAGCTGCAGGCTGGCCCATCTGGCCGCTCTTGCTCGCCTCGATTCTTGCCGTCGCCTTCATCATCGAAAGGTCGATTGCGCTGCGCCGGAGCAAGATCGTCCCGGAGGGATTGCTGCAGAGCATCGTGGCCGAATATCGCCAGGGCGGCGCTACCGAAGAAATGCTGGCGCGCGTCGCCAGGCATTCGCCCCTCGGCCGCGTGCTGTCGGCCGGACTGCGCAACGTCAAGAGCACGCGGGAGGCGATGAAGGAGTCCATCGAGGAATCGGGGCGCGGCGTCACCCATGAACTGGAACGATTCCTGACCAGCTTGGGCACCATCGCCTCGATCGCGCCGCTGATGGGCTTGTTCGGCACGGTGGTCGGCATGATCGAGATTTTCGGCGCGACGACTGCCGCCGGCACCAACCCGCAACAGCTCGCCCACGGCATCTCGGTGGCGCTCTATAACACCGGCTTCGGCCTGCTGATCGCCATCCCGGCCATGATCTTTTACCGCCACTTCCGCGCCCTGGTCGACAGCTTCGTCGTCGAGATGGAGCAGCAGGCGGTGAAGCTGGTCGAGCTGGTGCACGGCCAACGCGCGGATTGAAAGCGGATCGGCAATGAATTTCCAGCGCGGGCGTTTCCGGGAGGAACCGGAGATCAACCTGATCCCGATGATCGACGTGTTGCTCGTCATCCTCATCTTCCTGATGATCACGACGACGTATTCGAAGTTCTCCGGCCTCGAGATCAACCTGCCCACGGCGGACGCCACCCAGTCACCGGACAAGCCGAACGAAATCAATGTCGTGGTGAGCGCCAACGGCGACGTGATGGTTAACCGCGTCGCGGTCGGCGCCAAGGATGTCGAAGCCCTCAGCGTGGCGCTGCGCCGCGCCGGCGGCAGTGCGACCGAACCGGTGGTGGTGATCAATGCCGATGCCAAGGCGGCGCACCAGAGCGTGATCGACGTCATGCAGGCGGCGCAGCAATCCGGTTACAGCCATATCTCTTTTGCCACGCAGAATCCGTCGCGTTGACCGGGTAGCGGCAGTATCATGCGCCACACGCTTGCGTGTGGCGTTTTTATTTCAGGCAGGACGATCATGGGTTTGAGGCAGCGAATTGCGGCGGGATGGCAGGAGCGTGGCATGGCGGCCGTTTTGCTGCTGCCGTTTGCCATGTTGTTCGCGCTGGCGGTCAATCTGCGTCGGTGGACTTATCGACTGGGCTGGGCATCATCCGTGAAGCTGCCAGTGCCCGTAGTGGTGATCGGCAATATCACTGCCGGCGGCAGCGGCAAGACGCCACTGGCGCTCTACCTTGTGCAGGAACTGGCCATGCGCGGCTGGCGGCCGGGCGTCGTCAGTCGCGGTTACGGCGGCAGCGCACGGGATGTCCTGGCGGTAACGGCGGCATGCGAAGCAGCGGTTGTCGGTGACGAGCCGCTGCTGCTGGCGCGCCGCGCCGGCTGCCCGGTTTTCGTCGGCCGCGACCGCGTTGCCACGGCACAGGCGCTCTTGTCGGCGCATGCGGACTGCAATGTGTTGATCGCCGACGACGGGCTGCAGCATCTGCGTCTGGAGCGCGACGTCGAGATCGTTGTCATGGATGAGCGCGGCGTTGGCAACGGCTGGCCCCTGCCGGCCGGTCCGCTGCGCGAATGTCCGGCGCGCATTGCCGCAGCGCACGCGCTGGTGCTGAACGGCGAGGCGCCGCTTCCGCCGGACGTTCATCCGCAGCGCGTGTTCCGCATGCATCTTGCCGGCGACCGCTTCCGCCATCTGCACGACCCGCAGCGTACTGCCGGTGTTGAGGAGTTGCGCGGCCGGCGACTGCACGCCCTGGCGGGCATCGGGCATCCCGCGCGCTTCTTTCGCCAACTCGATCGGATGGGCCTGCAGGTGGAAACGCATGCCTTTCCAGATCACCATGTCTTTCAGCCGTCCGATCTCACTTTCGTCGACGCGGATGCGCTGCTGATGACCGAGAAAGATGCGGTAAAATGCCAGGCCTTTGCGCCGCCGGAAACCTGGGTGCTTCCGGTCGAGGCGCAGCTGGATCCCGATCTTGCGCAATGGCTGGTGGAGAAAATCAATGGATGCCAGGCTTCTTGAAATACTCGTCTGTCCGGTCTGCAAGGGACCGCTCGATTTCCGCAAGACCAATCAGGAGCTGGTGTGCAAGGCCTGCAAACTGGCCTATCCGGTGCGCGACGACATTCCGGTCATGCTCGAGGAGGAAGCGCGCCAGATGAGCCACGAAGAGGCGGCGGGCTGAACGTCCGCGGCGGGGCGAGGAAGACGCGATGCCGTTCAAGGTTGTCATTCCCGCCCGCCATGCCTCCAGCCGGCTTCCCGGCAAGCCGTTGGTCGATATCGCCGGCAAGCCCATGGTGGTGAGAGTGGCCGAGCGTGCCGTGCAAAGCGGCGCGATGGAAGTCATTGTCGCGACCGATCACGAGGAGGTGCGCGCTGCCGTCGAGCGACATGGCTTTTCCGCCATGATGACCCGCGTCGACCATGCCAGCGGCACGGATCGCATCGCCGAAGTCGCCGACCGGCTGGGATGGGGCGACGATATCGTCGTTGTAAACGTTCAGGGCGACGAGCCGCTCATCGCACCAACCCTGATCGACCAGGTGGCAGCGGAACTCGCGCGCGACGCCGATGCGGCGGTAGCCACCGCCTGTCATCCGGTTTCCAGCATCGCGGAGTTCGTCAATCCGAATGTCGTCAAGGTCGTATGCGACGTTCGCGGCCATGCACTCTATTTCAGTCGCGCGCCGATTCCCTGGCCGCGCGATGCCTTCGCCGCCGACCGTACGACTCTGCCGGACGCGCTGCCGGCGCAGCGCCACATCGGGATATATGCCTATCGTTGCAGCTTCCTGCGCCGCTATGGCGCACTGTCGCCTTCGCCGCTGGAGGGATTCGAGGCGCTCGAACAATTGCGTGTGCTCTGGCACGGCTTCCGCATTCGCGTCGCCATGATCGCCGATGCACCCGAAGCGGGGGTTGATACGCCCGAAGACCTGGAGCGTATCCGTTGTAAGTTTGACGTAAGCATGAATTAGCGGTACCTTTGCGCCCTCGGAAAAAATCCCCGAGAAATCATACAGATAGATAAGTAATCCTTGGGAGGGTAGTCATGAAATTAATCCTGCTCGGCGCTCCTGGCGCAGGCAAGGGAACGCAAGCAGCGTTCATCACCGAAAAATACGGCATTCCACAAATTTCCACCGGGGACATGTTGCGCGCCGCCGTCAAGGCGGGCACACCATTGGGCCTTGAAGCGAAGAAGGTCATGGATGCCGGGCAACTCGTTTCCGACGAGATCATTCTCGGACTCATCAAGGAACGCCTGAAGCAGCCGGACTGCGCGAAAGGATTTCTCTTCGACGGTTTCCCGCGCACCATTCCGCAGGCCGAGGCGCTGCGTACGCAGGGCGTCGATCTCGACTACGTAATGGAGATCGATGTGCCCGACGAGGAAATCATCAAGCGCATGAGTGGTCGCCGCGTACATGCGGCTTCGGGCCGTACCTACCACGTGGTGTTCAACCCGCCCAAGGTGGCCGGCAAGGACGATGCCACGGGTGAGGACCTGATCCAGCGCGAGGACGACAAGGAAGAAACAGTCAAAAAACGTCTGGAGGTCTACCACGGCCAGACCAAGCCGCTGGTCGATTTCTATTCCAAATGGGCGGCAGGTGGCGATGCGAAAGCGCCAAAGTACCGAAAGATCGCCGGCGTCGGTGCGCTCGATGCGATCAAGCGCGCGTTGTTTGCCGCGCTGGCCTGAGCCGGTCGTGCCTGTTTATAAGGTCATCAAATGGTATAATGTGAGGTTATGGGTATGAAAAACGCATTTTATGCGCAATCGGGCGGCGTCACGGCCGTCATCAACGCTTCCGCCTGTGGCGTGATCGAGACTGCGCGCAAGCACAAGGGCAAGATCGGCAAGGTGTACGCTGGCCGCAATGGCATCATCGGCGCCCTCACCGAGGATCTCATCGACACCAGCAAGGACTCCGCGGCGGCCATCGCCGCCTTGCGCCATACGCCTTCGGGCGCCTTCGGCTCCTGCCGCTACAAATTGAAGGGCATCGAGGAACACAGGGCGCAGTACGAACGCCTGATCGAGGTGTTCAAGGCGCACAACATCGGCTATTTCTTCTACAACGGCGGCGGCGATTCGGCCGACACCTGCCTGAAGGTGTCGCAGTTATCCGAGAAGATGGGCTATCCGATTATCGCCGTGCACGTGCCGAAGACGGTGGACAACGATCTTCCGATCACCGATAACTGCCCGGGCTTCGGCTCGGTGGCCAAGTACATCGCCGTATCCACGCTGGAAGCCACCTTCGATGTCGCTTCCATGGCGAAGACCTCCACCAAGGTGTTCGTGCTCGAGGTGATGGGGCGTCACGCCGGCTGGATTGCTGCAGCAGGCGCCATGGCATCAAACAAGGAAATGGATCTGCCGATCGTCATCCT
>JADFDL010000147.1 GCA_018262875.1 Rhodocyclaceae bacterium
CGGTCGCCGGCGAGGGGCGCCGCCTCGCCGGCGAGCAGGCGGATCAGCGTGGACTTGCCGGCGCCGTTGCGGCCGAGCAGGCCGATGCGCTCGCCGCGGCGCAGGGTCAAAGTCAGTCCGCGCAGTACGGCGGTGTCGTCGTAACCGGCGTCGGCGTCCTCCAGCATGAGCAGCGGATCGGGGCTGCCGACCGGCTCGAAGAAACGGAACTCGAAGGGCGTGTCGACGTGGGCCGCCGTAACTTCCTCCATCCGCGCCAGCGCCTTGATGCGGCTCTGCGCCTGGCGCGCCTTGGTGGCCTTGGCGCGAAAGCGCTCGATGTAGCTCTTCAGATGCGCCACTTCACGCTGCTGCTTGACGTACATCGCCTGCTGCAGGGCGAGCTGCTCGGCGCGGGCACGCTCGAAGAAGCTGTAGTTGCCCGTGTACAGCTTGAGCCGGCGGCCCTCGATGTGGGCGATGTGGCTGACCACCGCGTCGAGGAAGTCGCGGTCGTGCGAGATCATCAGCAGGGTGCCGCGATAGGCGCGCAGCCAGCCTTCCAGCCAGATCACCGCGTCGAGGTCGAGGTGGTTGGTCGGCTCGTCGAGCAGCAGGAGATCGGAGCGGCACATCAGCGCCTGCGCGAGGTTCAGGCGCACGCGCCAGCCGCCGGAGAATGCCGCCACCGGCCGCTCGAAGTCCGCATCGGCGAAGCCGAGGCCGTGCAGCAGGGCGGCGGCGCGGGCGCGGGCGCTGTAGCCGTCGATGTGGCCGTAGTCCATGTGCAGGTGGGCGATGGCCTCGCCGTCGTGGGCTTCCTCCGCCGCGCGCAGGTCGGCCTCGATGCGCCGCAGTTCGGCGTCGCCGTCGAGCGTGAAGTCGAGGGCGCCGGTGGCCAGCGCCGGCGTTTCCTGGCCGACGTGAGCGATCACCCATTGCGGCGGCAGCTCGAGGTCGCCCGCCTCCTGGTGTAGCTCGCCGGTGAACAGGGCGAAGAGGCTGGACTTGCCGCAGCCGTTGGCGCCGGTGACGCCGACTTTCTGGCCGACATGCAGGCTGAGATTGACGCCTTCGAGCAGCGGCTTACCGGCCCGGGCGAGAGTGAGATTGCGCAGGAGGATCACGGAAATTGCGGTCGCCGGTTCAACCGGCGGCGGGGGAAAAGCGTTATTGTACGCAACCCCCACGCCCAAGCCGACATGAAACGCCTGTTGCCCTTGTTGATCTGCCTTTTCCCCCACGCCGCCTGGGCCGAGGCGCCCGCCGTCGAAACCATCACGCCGCAGGAGCGCGCGCAACTGCTCGACCGGGCCAAATCCCTGAAAGACGAGGCTGGCAGGATAAAAACCGCGGCACAGGAAAAGCGCAAGGAAGCCGACACGGCCTGCTGGAAGAAGACCCTGGTCTCCGCCTGCCTGAACGAGGCCAAACGGGAAAGCATCGACCGCAATGCCGAGGCGCGCAAGCTGGAGATCGAGGCGAACAAGATCGAGCGCGAGGTGCGCGAACGCGATCGCACCACCAAACGGGCGCGGCAGGCCGAGGAAGCGCCGAAGAAGCAGGCGGCCACCGAGAGGAAAATCGCCAAGGCGAAGGAACAGGACGCCGCCCAGCAGCAGCAGCGCGAGGAAAAGGCGGCCGACCGGGAAAAAAGCGCCGAGAAGGGCAGCGCCCGCGCCCGGGTGCAGGCGCGGCAGCGCGAGGAAAAACTCGAGGCGCGCAGGAAGAAGGAAGAGAAGGCCGAGCAAAAAGCGCTCGAATGGGAGAAAAAGGACAAGCGGCGCGCCGAGGAGCGGGCCAGGCAATTGGAGCGGGCCCAGCAGCAAGACAAATAAGCCGCGCTACCTGAAACGGATATCGCCTTCCATTTCCGGTTTTTTCCCTCGCTTGTTCGAGTAACCGGCACGAATTCCCGCCAGATCCTCCGCCTCGTTTCCGCTCAGCGACAGCCAGGCCTCGATGCCGACTTCGCGCCGCGAATAGTCGATGAAGGCCAGGCCGAGCGGCACGTTGGCCGCCAGGGCGACGCGGTAGAAGCCGGATTTCCAATGGTCTATTTTCTTGCGCGTGCCCTCCGGCGCGATGGCCAGATACAGGCTGTCGGCCTTGTCGAAGGCCTCGATGAGGCCGCCGACGAACCCCGTGCTTTGGCGGCGGTTGACGGGGATGCCGCCGAGGCGGCGGAACAGGCCGCCGAAGGGCCAGCGGAACAGCGTGTCCTTGCCGACGAAGCGAAACGGGATGGCGATGGCGTAGCGGGCCAGGATGCCGACGATGAAATCCCAGTTCGAAGTGTGCGGATAGACGATCACCACTGCCTTCGGGCCGGGCGGCCCGACCAGCACCACTTTCCAGCCGGCGAGTTGCAGCAGGGCGCGGCAGAAGCGGGAAAACAGGCCGGCGCACCGTGCGCTCAAATCAATCCTCGATGCCCTGGCTCGCCAGATATTCCTCGTAACCGCCGCGGTAATCGACAATGCCTTTTGGGCCGATCTCGATGATGCGCGTGGCGAGCGAGGAGACGAACTCGCGATCGTGCGAAACGAAGACCAGCGTGCCCGCGTATTTCTCCAGCGCGGTGTTGAGCGATTCGATCGATTCCATGTCGAGGTGGTTGGTCGGCTCGTCCATCAGCAGCACGTTCGGCTTTTGCAGGATCAGCTTGCCGAACAGCATGCGGCCCTGCTCGCCGCCGGAGATGACCTGCACCGACTTGCCCACTTCGTCGCCGGAGAAGAGCAGACGGCCGAGCGTGCCGCGCACCACCTGCTCGTCGTCGCCATCGCGGGTGAACTGGCGCATCCAGTCGGTGAGCGGTAGGTCGACGGCGAAGTCGGCGGCATGGTCCTGGGCGAAGTAGCCCGGGCGCGCCTTTTCCGCCCATTTGATCCTGCCGGACAGGGGCTTCAGGTCGCCGGCCAGGCAGCGCAGCAGGGTGGTCTTGCCGACGCCGTTTTCGCCGATGATGGCCACCTTCTCGCCGGCTTCGATGGTCGCGCTGAAGTCCCGAAAAAGCGGATTTTTGGCGGCATCGTAAGCGTGGGTCAGGCCTTCGATCTCGACGGCGTGCCGGTGCAGCTTCTCCCGCTCGTCCATCTCGAAGCGGATCCACGGGTACTGGCGCGAGGACGGCTTGATGTCCTCGATCCTGATCTTTTCGATCTGCCTGGCGCGGCTGGTCGCCTGGCGCGCCTTGGATTTGTTGGCGCTGAAGCGGCGCACGAAATCCTGCAGTTCGGCGACGCGCTCCCTGGCCTTGGTGTTGTCCTTCAACTGCTGCTGGCGCGCCTGCGTCGAGGCTTCCATGTAGTCGTCGTAGTTGCCGGGGTAGATCGTCAGGCGGCCATAGTCCAGGTCGGCCATGTGGGTGCACACCTGATTCAGGAAATGGCGGTCGTGCGAGATGATGATCATCGTGCTGCCGCGCTCGTTCAGCACATGCTCCAGCCAGCGGATGGTGTTGATGTCGAGGTTGTTGGTCGGTTCGTCGAGCAACAGGATGTCCGGATTGGAGAACAGCGCCTGCGCCAGCAGCACGCGCAGCTTCCAACCGGGCGCGACGGCGCTCATCGGGCCGTCGTGCTGTTCGCTCGGGATGCCGGCGCCGTGCAGCAGCTCGCCGGCGCGCGACTCGGCGGTATAGCCGTCGTACTCGGCGAACTTCGCTTCCAGCTCGGCGGCGTGCAGGTAGTCCGCCTCGGTCGCCTCCGGGTTGGCGTAGATGGCGTCCTTCTCCCGCATGCAGGACCACATCTGCTCGTGGCCCATCAGCACCACGTCGAGGACGCGCGCGTCCTCGTAGGCAAACTGGTCCTGCCGCAGCCAGGCCATGCGCTCGTTGCGGTCCAGCGAGACGTTGCCGGCAGTGGGCTCCAGCACGCCGGCGAGGATTTTCATGAACGTCGTCTTGCCGCAGCCGTTGGCGCCGATCAGGCCATAGCGGTTGCCGTCGCCGAACTTGACGGAGATGTTCTCGAACAGGGGCTTGGCCCCGAACTGCATGGTAATATTTGACGTGGAAAGCACTGAATGAAAACCCTGGTCGCGCGCGGCACATGCCGGCAATAGCCGGCGAAAGACGCAACATTCTACCCTTCAAATGATTCCCGTTCCCGAGCGCGATGTGCCGCGCCATGGCCAGGTTTTCACGCCGCCGGCCATTGTCGCCGCGATGCTGGCCCTGCGCCGCAACCATGGCCGGATGCTGGAGCCGGCCTGCGGCGACGGCGCCTTCTCGCAACAATTGCCCGGCTGCACCGCCATCGAACTGGATGCGGCGCATTGCCCGCCGGGCGCGCTCAACCTCGATTTCTTCGCCTATCCGGAGGCGGAACAATTCGACACCATCATCGGCAACCCGCCCTACGTCAAGGCGCGCGACATCCAGCCCGGCACGCGGCGCCACCTGCATTCGCGCCTGCTCAACGGCCACAGCAACCTGTACCTGCACTTCATCGAGAAATGCGTGCGTCACCTGGCGCCGGGCGGCGAGCTGATTTTCATCACGCCGCGCGATTTTCTCAAGGCCACCGGCAGCGCGCGGCTCAACACCTGGCTTTTCGACCAGGGTACGATCACCGATTTCCAGGAGCTGGGCGACGCGCGCGTCTTCGACGGCGTGGTGCCCAACTGCGCCATCTGGCGCTTCGAAAAAGGCAACCTGGCGCGGCGCCTCGCCGACGGTCGGCGCATGGTGCTCTCCGGCGGACAGATCCTGCTCACCCGAGGCATCTACAGCGTGCCGCTTGCCGGCGTCTTCGCGGTCAAGGTCGGCGCGGTGTCCGGCGCCGACGAAATCTTCACCCATGCCGAACTGGGCAACGCCGATTTCGTCTGCTCGAGGACGGCGCAGACCGGCGAGCTGCGCCGCATGATCTGGCTCGACCGCGAGGAGCCGATCGCATATCTGGAGCCGTTCAAGGAACGCCTGCTGGCGCGCCGGGTGACGAAGTTCGACGCGTCCAACTGGTGGAAGTGGGGCCGCCGCCATCATGTTTCCGATGCGCCACGCCTCTACGTCAACCAGAAGACGCGCAACCCGCGTCCCTTCTTCCTGAATGACTGCAAGAACTACGACGGCGCCGTCCTCGCCCTGTTCCCGCATCGCCGCG
>JADFDL010000148.1 GCA_018262875.1 Rhodocyclaceae bacterium
CGGCGTACTGCAGTTCGAGATCGTCGCCCAGCGACTCGCCACGGAATACAAGGTCGACGCGATCTACGACGCCGCCAGCATCTCGACGGCGCGCTGGCTCACCTACCCGGACGAGGCGACGCGGCGCGATTTCGAGCGCGAGCAGGCCGCCGCGCTCGCCATCGACGTCGACGGCAACCCCGTCTTCCTCGCCACCAACAAGTACAACCTGCAAGTCACCATGGAACGCTGGACCAAGGTCGGCTTCCACACCACCCGCGAACACGGGCAGCGGGTCAGCCACGGGTAGCAGCTACTTCGAACGCCGCCTGACCAGCCCGAGCTTCTTCCTCGCGCTGCCCGACAGCAGCGGCGGGGTGATCATCTTGCGCACCCACTTCAGCGTCGTCATGGGTTTCTCGACGAAATAGCGCTCCCGCAATTCCGAAAAGCCCTTTTCGAACCTGGACAGGGGCGGCTGGCTCCCCTTGAAGCCGATGCCCACGACCGTATGGGGGAACTTCTTGACGCCGACATGCCCGACCCAGGCATGCGCGAACGGCTTCAGCAGCGACCTGAAGGCCTCGGGTGTAAACCGCCAGTAGTCGTAAGGATAGTCGTGGATGGGAAAGTCCATCACGCTGGTGATGACGGCGATCCCCTCCGGCTCGATGATGCGGTGGATTTCCTGCACCGCCTTGTGCGGGTACTCGACGTGCTCCAGCGTGTCGAGACAGAGCACGGTGCCTGCCGTCGCATCCGGCAGGGCGACGTCGTGCAGATTGAGAATCATGTCCACGCCCGGGCCCTCCCGCATGTCGGCGCCGACGTACTGCTTTCCCGGAAAAAGCGGGCGCAGATCCGCCAGCTTCTCCTGGCCAGGCACCAGGAAAGCGCCGAATTCGTAAATCGGGCCATCGAGCGGAAGGGTATCGCAGGCCAGCGCGACAAAATCTCTGATCAGCTCTCGCATTGGTTTTCCAGTTCGAATCGATTGCCGGGGAAAGGCAGCTTCACCAAAAGACAGCTTCATCGGTGGCCTGCCACGCAAGCCCGCGTAGTATAAAGGCACTGCCCTGTCCCGCCCGCAGGAGAATGCGGCGGACGAACGGCCAAAGTCAGTCCCCGCGACACGGCGATATCTTTCGCCTCCGCAAGAATCGGATTGCCGACTTTCCCGGTACTGACATACTGCGGTCCAACGTAACTGTTTTCTACGCCATGGATCCCGCAAGCTTCTCCCGTACCGAGGCGAACCCGCCTGACCGCCATTATCAGACAATCACCGCGGCGATCGCCTTCATCCGCGCCCATGCCGGCGCGCAGCCGACGCTGGAGGAGATCGCCGCTGCGGTGCACCTGAGCCCCTTCCACCTGCAAAGGCTGTTCGCTGACTGGGCCGGCATTTCGCCCAAGCGCTTCCTGCAATACCTGACCAAGGAGTACGCGAAGCGGCGGCTGGCGGCCGCGGCGGACGTCCTCTCGGTCGCCGCCGACGCCGGCCTGAGCAGCACCAGCCGCCTGCACGACCTGATGGTGAGCTGCGAGGCGATGACGCCCGGCGAGATCAAGTCAGGCGGTCTCGGCATGGAAATCGGCTGCGGCTTCGCCCCGTCGCCGTTCGGCGAAACGCTCGTCGCGTGGACCGCGCGCGGCCTCTGCCATTTCGCCTTCTGCATCGCGGACGAAGCCGACATGCTCGCCGAACTGTCGGCGCGCTGGCCCGGGGCAACGCTCATTCGCGACGACGCGCGGGCCGGCGCGCTGCTGCGGCAGATCTTCCCGGCAACGCCGACGCGCGGAAACATCCACCTGGTCCTGCGCGGAACCAACTTCCAGATCAAGGTGTGGGAAGCGCTGATCCGCACCGAATTCGGCGAGGTGGTGTCCTACCGGCAGCTGGCCCGGCAGGCCGGCGCGCCGTCGGCAGCGCGCTGGCCGCCAACAGCATCGGCTACCTCATCCCCTGCCACCGGGTGATCCGCGAAAGCGGCGAGGTCGGCCACTACCGCTGGGGCAGCGACCGCAAGCTCGCCATGCTGGGGTGGGAGGCGGTGCAGGGCGGCATGTGAGGCGCGCGCAGGGGAAAGTCAGTCCCTGCAACACGGCGCCGAAAGCTCCATCGCCAGCATTTGATCCGCCCCCTGGCAACAGGCTCACCTCCTGAGCCAGCAACGGCCCGACAATGTGCCCAAACCCTGGAGGACAGGATGGGCGCTGATTTCACGCGGAATGCACCAGGCCGAAGGCACGCAATAAAAAACGCCGTGCTTGCCGGTCTCGCCGTACTGCTCATCGGTTTTGCCGGCTGGCCTTACCTGCCGGCTGCGACCGAGTGGGCGGTCCGGCAACCATTGGATATTGCATTGCTGATTCTCGGCGCCCACGGCAAATCCCGGGAAGCGGCCGAAAAACCCGGCCGTGACGAATCGGGAAGGCAACGCCAGGATCAACAGGAGTGGCTCGATACGCTGCTTCGCCTGTTGCGGGAACCGATCATCGAGTTGCGGGCGCATTGCCGTTGCTAGCCAAGGCCCACAAGACCATCCTGCGCGACGCCAAGGTGCTGTTGCGGCCTGAGGAGCGGGATGCGGCCTATCTGTGGGACATGCTGAACGCCGCGCGCGAGGCGCACATGACCGTCGAGGGCACCGCAAGCGACACGTTTTCAGTTCGGAGTGCCCAGCGCGTAAGAACGGGTTCAGGCCGGAGGCATTGCGGCGAGCCGCGCCGCCTGACTCTCGATGCCATGGAAAACCGGGTCGCTTACCTCGGCCGTGAACCCCGGCGGTAGCTGCGCGCTAACCTTGGCGATCACGCCCGGCACCGCCGCCAGCACCTCGTTGATAGTCAGCTCGAAGTCCTGCCCGAGCGCATTTCGCTTGGCAGTCTCGTTCCAATGTCGGCGGAAGATATCGGTCAAGCGGTAGTGTCGACTCTTGCCACTCACGGCCATGGCCAGCTTAAGCCGCCTCGGATCGAAGAGATTCGGCCCGACGCCCAGGACCGGCCAGGCTGACATCACGTCGTAGAACGGGGTCAAATGAAAGTGGCCGCCAGCCTCCAGCCGGATGCTGAAGTTCTTCGCGTGACCATCGGGCGCCGCCAACAACCAGAAGAGCAGCTGAGCCTTGAAGAACTGGCGGCGGTCCACCTCGGGCCGCTGGCTGCCACGCAGTACATCAAGGATCTTCGCCATGCCGGGGCCGCCATGGGCCTCGTATTTGCGTCCCGGAGGGTAGCCTAGTGCCTGGCAGAAGTCCTCCTGTGGAAGCCGGGCCCACCAAGTATCGAACCGGCGCCGATCGAAGCGTTCCACCACTAGAACCTTATGGCGGCCGAACTGGGCTATGGAGCAGTCAGCTATCTCCATGTCGAAAGCGGAAAAAAGCCGACTGCACAGCCACTCGTTTTCCACTGAGGTCGAAAAATCAGCCTGGACGGCGCCAACCCGCCCCAAAGGCAGCTTCAGTATATGGGTGGTCGGCGTCGCGCCATGGGGGATACACCAGCAGCCCTCGTGCCAAAGCAGCGCCGCCTTTTCCTGGGCACCGGCGAGCGAGATCCGCAACTCGTCCCGATCGTCGAGGGGGTGGGTGGGGTTGATCACCTGATCGAGCAGCGCCTCGACACCGTGGTCGTCGATGGCCGTCGCCTCGATGGTCCGCACATCCGGCGGCGGAGACGCCGCCGGCAGGAGCTGCACGGCGCCGACGCAGTCCCGACCGATAGCCTCCAGCAACGGGAAGGCCCGCGTCGCCACCCCGTAGCGTTCGGCCAAGCGCTTGCGGATGGTCTCACTATCCGGGAGCAGGTTCTCGAAGTAGGACGAAACCCTTTCGTCGCGGAACAGCGCCTCTCCCTGCTCAAGGGGGAAGGATAGCGACAGCGGTCGCCGGCGAGGGCTGTCCAACCAGGATGGATCGTAGGCGAAGGTGTCGGAGCCGGACTGGCCGGTGGTCCACGTGCCCACACGCTCGCCATTCATCCAGACCCCGAGGGCTTTATTCCGGGAGGGACGGCCAGCCATGGCTACCACTCCTCCTTGGGCTGCGTGTTCTTGCCGGGAACGAACCTGACCTTCGCTGAGCCGGAGACCACCACACCTCCTTCCCCGGTCACCTCATACCGGGAAGCCACGAGAAGGCCGGCATCGAGGGCCATCAAGATGGTCAACAACTGATCCACGGTGACCTTCTCGGGATGACGCTCGATGCGTGAGATCCGCTCCTGGGAAAGGCCAATCTTGTCGCCGAGCGCCTGCTGCGACAGGCCACGCTGACGCCGCAGCTTGATCAGGACAGTGCCGAGTTGCCCCTTGGTAGTAATCATCGAATTCATAGCCATATGCCGGATCAGGAATAATCTCAAGATATGCTCAATTACGCATATTGTCAAGATATTCCTAATCGCGCATATGAATCTGGCTAGACAATCCAATCCTATTCAAGAAGCTCGATTATCAGATGGCCAACATCTGCAACTGAGACGAGAAGGAGCACCACGAGAAGTGGCCTATAGTCTGGCCTGCCCTGGGAATTGGATTCAAGGACAATGCGACACCCTACATCGGCAAGGGCGCTGGGGCGTGGAGTGAATGCCGAAACCCAACAGCTCCACGACGAGGGCATCAAGCCGCCCCGTTCTTCCTCTCCAACCCATACCGCGTCAGCTTCGCCCGCAATCCCACCCGCGACAATCCCAGCTCATCCGCCACGCGCGTCTTGTTCCAGCGGTGGCGCACCATGGCTTCCTTGAGCACGCGCGATTCGAGCATTTCCAGGCGGTCCTTGAGCGAGCCGTTGATGCCGGAGAGCATGCGCAGCTCGGGTTCCTCTTCGAGGCTGGCGGCCTGGACGACGCGGCCGTTGAGGTATTCGGCGCCGAGCCAGTCGGAATCGCTGAGCGCCAGCATGCGGTGGATCTCGTTCTGCAGTTCGCGCACGTTGCCCGGCCAGCGGTAGGCGGTGAGGCAGTCCATCGCCTCCTGCGTGAAGCCCTTCACCGGCCTGCCGAGCGCGACCTGTGCCTTGTCCAGCACCTGCTGCGAGATGAAGGGGATGTCCATCGGCCGCGCGCGCAGCGACGGCACGTGCAGCGTCATG
>JADFDL010000014.1 GCA_018262875.1 Rhodocyclaceae bacterium
ATCTCATGCTGGCGCTCAACGAATCCCACCGCACCAGCTTCATCATCGTCACCCACGATCTCAATCTGGCCGCCAAGGCGCAGCGCACCCTGCTGTTGGAGGACGGCACCCTGCGAATATAAGCAGTTCAGCATATTTCCCGCCGCATGAGCCCTAAAGAAAGCGCCGGGGCTGCCGATACTTATCCTGCTATATCCCCAGAATCCGGATCAGGTATTGGAGACTTCATGAGCATGCTATTTGCCCCTGCCGTTTCACTAATGCAACGGCTCAGGTATCCCTTCAAGTTTGCCCTCATCGGACTGGTTGCCTTCGTCACCGTCGCCTATCTGGTCACGGTGCTGTCCCTCAGCCTCGGCAAAACCATCGGGCAGAGCCGGCTCGAACTGGAGGGCATCGAGTCGATCCGGCCGGTGCTGCGCGTTGTTCAGCTCGTGCAGCAGCACCGCGACATGGTCGGCGGCGTATTGGCCGGCAATGCGGGCATGCGGGACGGCGTCAAACAGAAAACCGCCGAAGTCGAGGAGGCGATCCGCCAGGCCGACGCGAAGCTCGCCGGGCGGGCGGTGGCGGCCCGCCAGCAGGAGGGCTGGAAGATCCTGAAGGATGAATGGGCGACGCTGGCGGCGGGGTGGCAGGACTTGACCAGTCAGTTGAGCTTCATCGCCCACCGTTCCGTGATCCAGAACGCCATGCAGATCATTTCCGGCATCGGCGAGGACAGCAGCCTGCTCATGGATCCGGATCTGGATTCCTACTACCTGGCCAACACGGCCCTGTTCGTCATGCCCGATACGATCGAGCGGCTTTCGATCATCCGCGGCGCGGGCAATGCCCTTCTGACGGCGAAAAGCATTTCCGATTTCGAGAAGCACGAGTTCTCGACATGGCTGGGCGTGCTCGGCAAGATGAACGAGGATCTGAATATCGCATTGGCGCGCGCCGAAAAATCCAACCCCGAGATCAAAGATGCGCTGGCCCAGATCGGCGAACGCTATTTCAGCGATGCCGAAGCAGTCGCCATGCTCGTGCAGGGCGAGATGCTGACCGGCCGGCTGAACACGCCGGCCGGTGATTTCTATGCCAAGGCAAGCGGCGTGATCGATGCCGCCTTCGATGAACTCGACCGGACGCTGCTCCCGACCCTCGGCAAATTGATCGAAACGCGCATTGCGGGGCTCGATAGCCGGCTCTATCTCATTCTGGGGCTGGCCGCGCTGATGGTGCTGGTCGTGGTCTACCTGACGGTGGGCATGTATCTGTCCATCGTCGGTGGCGTGGCGCGACTGGCTGAAGGCGCGCAGAAGATCGCCGACGGGGATCTCACGGCGCGCGTGGCAGTGGGGACCAAGGACGAAATGGCACGCGTCGGCAAGGGGTTCAATTCAATGGCGGAGGCGCTCAGCGGTCTGATCGGCAAGATCCAGTCCGGCGCCGGCAACGTCTCGGCGGCGGCCGCCTCGCTCGCGACCTCGTCGCTGCACATCAACGAGGGCTCGCAGAAGCAGAGCGAATCGGCCTCGACCATGGCTGCCGCGGTCGAGCAGACGACCGTCGGCGTCGACCAGATCGCCCAGCATGCGCGCGAGGCTCACGCCATTTCGACCGAGGCCGGCCGGCTTTCCGAGGAAGGCCATGAGGTGGTCGGTCGCACCGTCGCCGAGATGAAGCAGATCGCCGAGTCCGTCGAGCAGTCGGCGAAGCTGATCGAAGAGCTGGGCCGGCATTCGGACCGGATCTCGGCCATCGTGAACGTCATCAAGGACATTGCCGACCAGACCAATCTGCTGGCGCTGAACGCCGCCATCGAGGCGGCGCGGGCGGGCGAGTCGGGCCGCGGCTTCGCCGTGGTGGCCGACGAAGTGAGAAAGCTGGCCGAGCGCACGGCCAAGTCCACCCAGGACATCGCCTCGATGATCGGCGCCATCCAGAGCGGCACCGGCCAGGCGGTGGCCAGCATGCACGCCGGCGTGGAGCAGGTGGCCGGCGGCGTCGAGCTGGCCAGGCGCGCCGGGGAGGCCATGGACAAGATCAAGGCGGGCGCCCTGCGCGTGCTGCAGTCGGTAAGCGACATTTCGCTGGCGCTGAAGGAGCAGAGCGCGGCGAGCACGGAGATCGCGGCGAACGTCGAGCGGATCGCCCAGATGGCCGAGGAGAACAACGCCGCCGTGGCGGAGACCACCGCCACCGCGCACCGGATGGAACGGCTTGCCGGCGACCTGCAGGAGGATATCCGGCGCTACAAGGTCAGTTGAGCGGGCCCGGTCCGCCCAGCGGCCGTTCGCACCGACAAAACAATTGTGAACAGGCCCTAGCTGCTGCCCTGCCCCAGCCGGAGGCGCACCAGCGAAACGTAGCCGAGCGTTTCCCAACGCAACAGGGCCGTCCGGAAAATCAGCCGGCGGCGCACCCTGCAGCCACCAGGGCAGCGGCAGGGTGATCAGGATGCCGACTGCATCGCCGACCCAGAATCGCATGACGGCAGCCGGCCAGCCGGGGGAGGGCAGCAGCCCCGCCACGACCAGTCCCGACACGAAAAGGACACTGTTGGCGAGCGAGCCGAGCACGATGATGCTCGACCATTTCGCCAGGCCGACGCGGTCGCTGAACATGCCCTCTTCGGTAGTAAAACGCTTCAACAACTGCGCCATCCCCAGGTAGCAGGCCGCCAGCAGCCCATTGAGGACGATCGTGATCGCCGGCGGAGAGGACGGGTTGCGCACGATCAGGTCGCTGGCGACCAGTACCACCAGAAGATAGGCGGCCCGTCCGGGGCCGCCGCGCAGGAGAAACAGGATGCCGAGGGCTGGCGCCGGGCTCCAGGGCGTGATGTTGAGGCGATGCAGGGCATCGATGAAGCTCATCCAGTCGAGCGCGATGTAGGCGATGCAGAACGCGCCGGCCCGTCCCAGGCGTGCCCAGGTGAGTGTTTCCCGAAGCGTCAAGTCGTTCAATCTCGTGGGAGCTTGCCCACCGGCAGCCGCAGTGCGTAAGGTAAACCCTTACACATCCTGAAAAATCCCTCATCCAGCGGCAGTCAAGGCATCGGGTGGCGATAAGCGATTCGCTTACATCGGCTCCCGAATTTTCACGCCCTGCCAAATACCATAACATCCGTGTATAGCGCGCCGTCGATCCCTGCGATCGGCCTGCGCACAGGCATTCTAACCAACCCGGGTTCTTCCATGACGCGGCTTGCCGGCCCGCCGCATTTGCTTTCGGTGAGGCGGAAATGAACGAAACGGGAATCGCCTCTCCGGCGCCGCCGTCCGCGGAGCGGGCCGAGTTGCGTTTGCTGATTCCGGTCGCAAGGGGAGAGAAATCGCCTGCGGCCGTGCGGTATGCCCTCCGCCGGCACGACATGGGCAAGAAGGTGCAGGTCTGCCTGCTGCATGTCAAGGAGCCCTTGAAGCAGTGGGATTTGCTCCGCACGCCCTGGCCGGAGGAAAGGAAGCTGCGGCAGCGGATCGAAAACGATTTGTCCCTGGCATCCGGGCCGCTCAACGACCACGGCATTCCGTATGCCGCCTACTTGCGGGCGGGCAGCGTGGTCTTCGCCATTCTCGATGCTGCGGAAGAACTGGATTGCCATGAAATCGCCGTGCCCTTGCCGCATTCGGGATGGTGGCGGATTTTCTCGCGGAACGTGGTCGCCACGCTGTGCGTGCGCCAGAGGGACATCCCGGTGGTGACGGTCGCCAGGGACGGCATGGCGATAAAGACCCCCAGGCATGCCTGGAGTTAGGCCGGCCCGGAAAATGGGCCACACGGCGCATTCCCGATAACGACGATTGCCGCCGGCTTCGGACTGGCGATGATTCCGGGCCTGGCCGCCACGCAGCCACTCCGATCTGCTAGCCTGTACAGGTTTCGAGGGTATCGCGCGGAAGCGCTGGATTAGACGAAACGCATTGCCAAGGAGAACGCCCATGGAGAAGCCTGAACACATCCTCGTCGCCACCGACCTGTCCTCGCACGCGGGCCGCGCCGAGACGCGCGCCGCCATGCTGGCGCAGTCGCTCGGCGCCGGCAAGCTGGTGCTGATGCACGTCGTGCCGAGCCTGCCGCTGGAGGCATTGACCAACATCCTCGATCGCACGCCGCTGGAGACCGAGCAGAAGCTGCTCGACGCCGCCCGCGCCGACCTGGCGGAGCGGGCGCGGCACCTCGGCGAGAAGTTCGGCCTCGCCATCGGCACGGCCGTGCGCATCGGCCGTCCGTACGTGGAAATCGCCAAGGAGGCCGAGGCGCTCGACGCCGAACTGGTGGTGGTCGGCGGCTACGGCGCCCATCTGATGCGCGAGCTGTTCCTCGGCGCCACCGCCGAGAAGGTGCTGCGCAAGAGCCGGCGCCCGGTGCTGGTGGTCAAGCAGGAGCCGTTCTCACCCTACAAGCGACTGCTGGTGCCGGTGGACTTCTCGCCTTCCTCGGCGCGCTCGCTCGATTGGGCGCAGGCGGTGGCCGGCGGCGCCGAGACCACCGTCGCCCACGTGTACGAGGCGCCCTACGAGAGCACGCTGCGCTACGCCAGCGTCGAGGACAAGGTGATCGAGGGCTACCAGGCTGCCGCCCGCCAGCAGGCGCAGGACGCCATGCGTGCCTTCCTCGCGCCACGCCGTGCCGCCGGGACTGACTTTCTGCAGCGCATGCTGCACGGCCATCCCGCCGCCGGCATCCGCGAGCTGGCCGAGGAGATGCGGCCCGACCTGATCGTCATGGGCAAGCACGGCCAGACCGAGATCGAGGAGCTGCTGCTCGGCAGCGTCACCAAGCATGTGCTGTTCGAGACGCATTGCGACATGCTGGTGGCGACGGAGCGCTAAAGCGTGTTCTCATTCATTCTGTCGCACCGACAGAATGAATGAGAACACGCCCAAAGGAATACCTGAGTTGACACCGCCATCATCAATGCTCCGTCCTCGATCAAGAACCGTGACAACGCATGCGACCCGGTCATGCACCATCTCGAAAAGGACAACCGGCGGCACTTCGACATGAAGATCCGCATCGGGGAAGACGGCAAGTACACGGCGACCCGGTTCAGGCCATGTTCGGTTTCGTCAAGGTTGGCTGGCCCAAGGCAAGACGCAGCCAACCCCGAAACGGGCGGGGGGCTCCCGGAATGAAAGCATCGAGCCATCCGGAACAGCTCTCCTTCCTGTGGCACGGCCACGCCGTCGAGGAAGCCCTTGCGCGGCTGGCCGTCGACCGTCATCGCGGCCTGAACACCGAAGAGGCGGCGCGGCGCCTGGCGCACCACGGGCCCAACCGGCTGCCGCCGTCGCCCCGGCATCCTGCCTGGCTGCGCTTCCTGGGCCAGTTCCACAACGTCCTCATCTACGTGATGCTGGCCGCCGCCGTCATCACGGCCGCGCTCGCGCACTGGATCGACACGGCGGTGCTGCTGAGCGCCGTCATCGTCAATGCCGTCATCGGGTTCATCCAGGAGGGCAAGGCCGAGGAAGCCCTCGATGCGATCCGCGACATGCTCTCGCTGCGCACGATGGTCATCCGCGACGGAGAACGTGTCGAGATTCCGGCCGAAGCCGTGGTGCCCGGCGACCTGGTGGCGCTGGCCTCCGGCGACAAGGTGCCTGCCGACCTGCGCCTCGTCGCGGCCAAGGGCTTGCGGGTGAGCGAAGCCCTGCTGACCGGGGAATCCGAAGCGGTCGACAAATCGCCGGCGCCGGTGCCGATCGATGCGCTGCTCGGCGACCGGAGCTGCATGCTCTATTCGGGCACGCTGGTCGCTTCGGGCCAAGCGACGGGCGTCGTCGTCGCCACCGGCATCGGCACGGAGTTGGGCCGCATCGGCACGCTGCTGGAGCACGTCAGGGAGGTGACGACGCCCCTCCTGCGCCAGATGACCGGCTTCAGTCGCTGGCTGGCGCTGGTCATTCTGCTGATCGCGGCGATGACCTTCGTCATCGGCGTCCTCTGGCGCGGCCAGACGCCCGGCGAGATGTTCATAATGGTTGTCGCCCTGGTGGCCTCGGCGATTCCGGAAGGGCTGCCCGCGATCATGACCATCACGCTGGCCCTTGGCGTGCGCCGCATGGCCGCGCAGCAGGCCATCGTCCGCCATCTGCCGGCCGTCGAGGCGCTCGGCTCCGTCACGACCATCTGCTCGGACAAGACCGGCACCCTGACCCGCAACGAGATGACGGCGCAGCGCGTGGTGACCGCCGACGGCGTGTTCGAGGTCAGCGGCATCGGCTACGCGCCCGAGGGGGCGCTGCATCTTGCCGGCGCCGCGGTGTGCGCCGACGACCACTCCGGCCTGGCCGCGCTGGCGCGGGCGGCCGTGCTCTGCAACGACGCCGAGCTGCGCAAACGCGGAGAGGATTGGGCGATGCAGGGCGATCCGACGGAAGGCGCCCTCGTTGCGCTGGCGATCAAGGCCGGCATCGATCCGGACGCGGTGCGGGCGGCCCTGCCGCGCACCGACGCTATCCCCTTCGAGTCCGAGCACCGCCTGATGGCGACGCTGCACCACGACCACAACGGCCACGGCTTCATCTACGTCAAGGGCGCCCCCGAACGCATCCTGGAGATGTGCGCCACGCAGGGCGACCGCCGTGCCCTGGACGCCGACTATTGGCGGCGGGCGGCGACCGATTGCGCGGCGCGCGGGCTGCGCCTGCTGGCGCTCGGCGCCAAGAGCGTCGACGCGGCGCAGCGCGACGTGCATTTCGCCGACCTGGAAGGCGGCTTCACGCTGCTGGCGCTCGTCGGCATCATCGATCCGCCGCGCGAGGAGGCCGCCGCCGCCGTGGCGGCCTGCGCCGCCGCCGGCATCCGCGTCAAGATGATCACCGGCGATCATGCCGAGACGGCGCGCGCCATCGGCGCGCAGATGGGCATCGGCCGCGACAAGCCGGCCCTCACCGGCGCCGAGATCGAGCTGATGGACGATACGCAACTGCGCCGCGTGGCGCCGGAGATCGACGTCTTCGCGCGGGCGAGCCCGGAACACAAGCTGCGCCTGGTCGCGGCGCTGCAGGCGGCGGGGCAGGTGGTCGCGATGACCGGCGACGGGGTGAACGACGCACCGGCGCTCAAGTGCGCCGACATCGGCGTCGCCATGGGGCTGAAGGGCACGGAGGCGGCCAAGGAGGCGGCGGACATGGTGCTGGCGGACGACAACTTCGCCACTATCGCCAATGCCGTGCGCGAGGGCCGCGGCATCTACGACAATATCCGCAAGTTCGTCCTCTTCATGCTGCCGACCAACGGCGGCGAGGCGCTCGTCGTCATCGCCGCGATTCTCTTCGAGCTGGTGCTGCCGCTGACGCCGGCGCAGGTGCTGTGGATCAACATGGCCACCGTCAGCACGCTCGGGCTCGCCCTTGCCTTCGAGTCGGCCGAGGACGACGTGATGCGCCGCCTGCCCCGCGACCCGCGCGAGCCGCTGCTCTCCTGGTTCTTCGCCTGGCGGCTGCTCATGGTCTCGGTGCTGATGATGACCGCCGCCCTCGGCCTGTTCCTTTGGGAGCTCGGTCGCGGCGCGAGCCTGGAGACTGCGCGTACGATGGCGGTCAGCGCCGTGGTGCTCTCTGAGATGTTCTATCTGCTCAACAGCCGCTATATCTACCGTCCGGTGCTGTCGCGCGAAGGGCTGTTCGGCAACCGCTACGTCCTCATTGCCCTCGCCGCCTGCGCAGTATTGCAGATCGCCTACGTCCATGCCGGGCCGATGCAGGCGGTGTTCGGCTCGGCCCCGCTCGGCGCCGGCGAGTGGTTGCGCGTGATCATGGCGGGCATGCTGGTCTTCGCCGTGGCCGAAATCGAGAAGGTGGCGATCGGCTTCCACCGGAGACGGCGCCTGCGCTCCAGCGGCGCACGGACGGAGGCCGCATGGCACTGATCCTGATCGTCCTCTTCCCCTTTCTCGGCAGCCTGTGCGCCGCCTTTCTGCCGTCGAACGCGCGCAACGCCGAGGCGTGGTTGGCCGGCATAGCCTCGTTCGCCTCCTGTGCGATCCTCCTCGGCCTGTATTCGGACGTTGCCGCCGAGGGCGTGCTGCGCACGACGCTACCCTGGGCGCCGGCGCTCGGCCTGGGGATCAGCCTGCGCATGGACGGCTTCGCCTGGCTGTTCGCCCTGATGGTGACGGGCATGGGCACGCTGGTGGTGGTGTATGCCCGCTACTACATGTCGCCGTCCGATCCGGTGCCGCGCTTCTTTTCCTTCTTCCTCGCCTTCGAGGGCTCCATGCTCGGCATCGTGCTGTCGGGCCACCTGATCCAGATGGCGATGTTCTGGGAGCTGACCAGCATCGTTTCCTTCATGCTGATCGCCTACTGGCACAATCGCGGCGAAGCCCGGCGCGGCGCGCGCATGGCGCTCATCGTCACCGGTGCCGGCGGCCTCGCCCTGTTCGGCGGCGTGCTGCTGCTCGGCCACATCGCCGGGGGCTACGACCTGGACACCGTGCTGGCGGCAGCCTGGGTGATCCAGGGCCACCCCTGGTATCCGGCGGCGCTCGCGCTGATCGCGCTCGGCGCGCTGACCAAGAGCGCCCAGTTCCCCTTCCATTTCTGGCTGCCGCACGCCATGGCGGCGCCGACGCCGGTTTCAGCCTACCTGCACTCGGCGACCATGGTGAAGGCCGGCGTCTTCCTGCTGGCGCGGCTGTGGCCGGTGCTGGCGGGCACCGACGCCTGGTTCTGGGTCGTCGGCGGCGCTGGCCTGTGCTCGCTGGTGATCGGCGGCTATCTGGCGATCTTCCAGCAGGACATGAAGGGCGTGCTGGCCTATTCGACCATCAGCCATCTCGGCCTGATTACCCTGCTGCTCGGCATGAACAGCCCGCTGGCCCTGGTCGCCGCCGTATTCCACATGGTCAACCACGCCACCTTCAAGGCCTCGCTGTTCATGGCGGCGGGCATCGTCGACCATGAAACCGGCACGCGCAACCTGCAGCGCCTCTCCGGCCTCTACCGTGCGATGCCGATCACCGCCACGTTGGCCATGGTGGCGGCGGCGGCAATGGCCGGCGTGCCGCTGCTCAACGGCTTCCTGTCGAAGGAGATGTTCTTCGCCGAAACCATCTTCCTCAGCCGCCCCGACTGGCAGCGCATCGGCCTGCCGCTGGCGGCGACGCTGGCCGGCATGTTCAGCGTTGCCTATTCGCTGCGCTTCATCCACCAGGTCTTCTTCGGCCCGCCGGCGGACGACTTGCCGCATACGCCGCATGAACCGACGCGCTGGATGCTGCTGCCGAGCGCGCTGCTGGTCATGGCGTGCGTGCTGGTCGGCATTTTCCCCGAGCTCACCGTCAGCCCCTTCCTGCGCATCGCGACCGATTCGATTCTCGGCAGCGACGCACCGGCATACAGCCTGGCGATCTGGCACGGCCTCAACCTGCCCCTTTTCATGAGCCTCGCCGCCATGGTCGGGGGCACCGTGCTGTATCGCGCGTTCCTCTGGCGCACCGGCACGACGGTGCCGCTGCTCGATCGCATCGACGGCAAGCGCGCCTTCGACTGGTTGCTGACGGCGCTGGCCCGTGGCGCCGAGCGGGTCATGCAGCGCCTGTCCTCTTCCCGCCTGCAGATGCAGTTGCTGGTGCTCTTCGGCATCGCCCTCGGCGGCGCTCTGGGACCGGTGCTGATGCAGGGAACGTCGTGGGGCGCCCGCGCGACGACGCCGGCCGACCCGGCCTTCGCGCTGCTCTGGCTGGTCGGCGCCGTCTGCGCCCTCGCCGTCGCCTGGCAGGCCAAGTTCCACCGCCTCGCGGCGCTGATCTTCTCCGGCGGCGCCGGGCTCGCCACCAGCCTGACCTTCGTCTGGTTCTCGGCGCCCGACCTGGCGCTGACCCAGCTTACCGTGGAAGTCGTCACCGCCGTGCTGATCCTGCTCGGCCTGCGCTGGCTGCCGCGCCGGAAAATGAACTACGCCACGGGACAGGAGCCGGCCACCACCACCCGCCTGCGCCGGCTGCGCGACGTGCTGCTGGCCGCCGCCTGCGGCCTCGGCATGGCCAGCCTCACCTATGCCATGCTGACCCGCCCCGACCTCGGCGGCATCTCGCCGTTCTTCATCGAGCAGTCGCTGCCGCGGGGCGGCGGCCTCAACGTGGTCAACGTGATCCTCGTCGACTTCCGCGGCTTCGACACCTTCGGCGAAATCACCGTGCTGGCCATCGTCGCCCTCACCGTGTTCGCGCTGCTGCGCCGCTTCCGCCCGGCGCCGGAGAGCGTTCCCCTGCCGCACCAGCAACGCGAGCAGGACGCCGCCGCCGGCCTCGATGCGGAGCACGTCGCCGACCCCGCGGCCAAGCTGCCCGGCGGCTACATGATGCTGCCCGCGGTGCTGGTGCGCCTGCTGCTGCCGCTGGCCATGCTGATCTCGCTGTTCTTCCTGCTGCGCGGCCACGACGCGCCGGGCGGCGGCTTCGTCGGCGGCCTGGTGCTGGCCACCGCGGTGATCCTGCAATATCTCGTCGGCGGCACCGTGTGGGTGGAATCGCATCTGCGCATCCATCCGCTGTACTGGATCGCCGCCGGCCTGCTCAGCGCCGCCGCGGCGGGCACCGGCGCCCTGCTGGCGCACGCCCCCTTCCTGACCAGCCGGGCCTGGCATGGCGCGCTGCCGCTGATCGGCGAACTGCATCTGTCGAGCGTCCTGCTGTTCGACCTCGGCGTATACATGCTGGTGGTCGGCGCGACGATCCTCATGCTGGTGGCCATCGCCCACCAGTCGCTGCGCAGCCATCATCGAAAAACCAGTGGAGGCCCCCCCTGATGGAAATCGTCTTCGCGCTCGCCGTCGGCGTCCTCGCCGGATCGGGCATCTACCTTCTGCTGCGTCCGCGCACCTTCCAGGTCATCATGGGGCTGTCGCTGCTGGCCTACGCGGTCAACCTGTTCATCTTCGCCATGGGCCGCCTGCGCCTCGGCGCCGCGCCGGTGATCGACCCGGCGCGCGGCAGCGACCCGGCGCTGTATGCCGACCCGGTGCCCCAGGCCCTGGTGCTGACCGCCATCGTCATCGGCTTCGCCACCACAGCACTGTTTCTCGTCGTCCTGCTCGCCTCGCGCGGACTGAACGGCACCGACCACGTGGACGGCCGCGAGCCGGACAAGGAATGATGCCTGCCCGCCACGCCGCCACCGGCTTGCGGCCCGCCACGCCGCGAGGACGCGCATGAACGGCTGGCTGCAACACCTGCCCATCCTGCCGGTGCTGCTGCCGCTGTGCACCGGAACCCTGCTGCTGCTCTCCAGCGAGCAGCGCCGCGGGCGCCGCGCCGCCATCGCCTTGTGCGCCACGCTCGCCCAGTTGGCCGTGGCGATCGTCCTGCTTGCTATGGCCGACGGCCGCGTGGTCGCGCCTTGGCCGGGCGAGATCGGCGTCTACGCGCTCGGCAACTGGGCCGCGCCCTTCGGCATCGTGCTGGTGGTGGATCGCCTGGCGGCGATCATGCTGACGCTGGCCGCCACGCTCGGGCTGGCCACGCTGATCTATTCGCTGGCCCGCTGGGAACGGGCCGGCATCCATTACCTGCCGCTCTTCCAGTTTCTGCTGATGGGCCTGAACGGCGCCTTCCTCACCGGCGATCTGTTCAACCTCTTCGTCTTCTTCGAAGTGCTGCTGGCGGCCTCCTACGGCCTGGCGCTGCACGGCTCGGGGGCGGCGCGGGTGAGCGCCGGCATGCACTACATCGCGGTGAATCTGGTCGCTTCGCTGCTGTTCCTGATCGCCGCCGCGCTCATCTACGGCGTCACCGGCACGCTCAACATGGCCGAGCTCGCGCAGCGCGTCGCCGTGCTCGATGCCGACGATCGCACGCTGTTCGACCTCGGCGCCGTACTGCTCGGCATCGTGTTCCTGGTCAAGGCCGGCGCCTGGCCGCTGAATTTCTGGCTGCCCGCCGCCTATGGCGCGGCGACGCCGCCGGTCGCCGGCATCTTCGCCATCCTGACCAAGGTCGGCGTCTACGCCCTGCTGCGTTTCGCCGTCCTGCTCGAGGATGTCGGTGCGCCGGCGCCTTTCCGCGGCGACTGGCTGTTCTACTGCGGCCTGGCCACCATCGCCGCCGGCACTATCGGCGTGCTCGCTGCCCAGAAGCTCGACCGCCTCGCCAGCCACCTGGTGATCGTGTCGTCGGGCACCCTGCTGGCCGCCTTCGGCTTCACCGGCACGACCCTGACCGGTCCGGCGCTGTATTACCTGGTCAGCTCGGTGCTCGGCATGGGCGCCTTCTTCCTGGTGATCGAAATGGCCGAGCGCAACCGCACCGTCGCGGCCGACATGCTGGCCATCAGCCTCGAGGCATTCGGCCTGCAGGACAAGCTGGACTCGGAACATCCGGACGAGGTGGCTGGCATTCCCATTCCGGCGGCGATGGCCTTCCTCGGCCTCGCCTTCTTCTCCTGCGCGCTGCTGCTGACCGGACTGCCGCCGCTGTCGAGCTTCGTCGGCAAGTTCGCGCTGCTCTCCGCAGCTATCGCCGCACCGCCGCAAGCGCCTCTCCTGCACGCTGGCCTGTTCGTCGCGGCGCTGCTGCTGTCCGGGCTGGCCGGCGTGATCGCCCTGTCGCGGCTGGGCATCCGGGTGTTCTGGGACACCGAGCGCCCGACGCCGCGCCTGCAATGGCTCGAAGCGGGTCCGGTGGCGGGACTGGTGCTGGTGTGCGTGGTGTTGTCCTTCGGCGCCGGCCCGGCGATGAGTTATTTCAATGCCGCCGCGCAATCCTTGCACGACGCGTCCGTCTACGTCGGCTCCGTGCTGCCGGCGGCCGCTGCGGGAGGCGCGCCATGAAGCGCCGTCGCCCGATCCCGCTGCTGCCGGTCTTCCTGACGGCGATGTGGCTGCTCCTCAACGACAGCCTGTCCCCCGGCCACATCGTGCTCGGCATCGTCTTCGGCCTGTTCATCACCGCTGCTGTGGCCGCCCTGCGCCCGCTGCCGGCCTGGCCGCACCGCCTGCATGTCGCCATCGGACTGATCTGGAACGTCCTGCACGACATCGTGCGCTCCAACCTCGCCGTCGGGCGGATCATCCTCGGCGCCACGCGGCGCCAGCCGAACATCGAATTCATCAAGATTCCGCTCGATCTGCGCGACCCCCACGGCCTGGCGATGCTGACCGTCATCATCACCGGAACGCCCGGCACGGTATGGGCCGGACTCGACGCGGGAAGCAACGTGCTGACCCTGCACGTCCTCGATCTGCAGGACGAAGCGGCCTGGGTGCGCACGATCAAGCAACGCTACGAACGCCCCCTGATGGAGATCTTCGAATGAATGCCATTCTTGCCTGGGCCGTGCACTTCGCGCTGGCCTGCTTCGCCATCGCCATGCTGTGCGCCCTGATCCGGCTGCTGCGCGGCCCTGCCGCACAGGACCGCATCCTGGCGCTCGACACCCTCTACATCAACGGCATGCTGACCATCCTGATGCTGGGCATTGGACTCGGCTCAGCCGTGTATTTCGACATCGCCCTGCTGATCGCCCTGTTCGGCTTCGTCGCCTCCACGGCGATGTCCAAGTTCCTGCTGCGCGGCGAGGTGATCGAGCCATGAGCGTTCCGCACGGCCGCCCGCAAGAGGGCAAGTCGCAACCTGGCGCCGCGCACCCCAGGCGTACTTCTTCAGGGCGGCTTCGCCCGCCCTTCTGGGCGCAGCGGCGAACCGGCGTCGCCGGCTCCCGCGGGGAGAGGGCCGGGAGGAGGGTGGTCCGATGAATGTAGCCGACGCTCCCCTCTGGGCGGCGCTGCCCGCCGCGCTGCTGCTGGTCTGCGGTGGACTGCTGACGCTGGTCGGTTCGCTCGGCCTGCTGCGCCTGGATTCGTTCTACGCCCGCATCCACGCACCGACGATGGGCAACACCCTGGGCGCCGGCTGCGTGCTGATCGCCTCGATGCTGGTCTCCTCTGCGCTGGCGCAGCGGCCGGTGATCCATGAGCTGCTGATCACCGTGCTCATCCTCATCACCTCGCCGGTCACCGCCATGCTGCTCATGCGCGCCGCGATGAGCCGCGGCAAGGAGTAAGGCGCGCCCCCGATCGCTTGGCCGGCAGCGAACCTGTGCACGCAGGAGGGGCATGAAGAAACCCGCGCTCACGCCGGGCGCTTGCCGTGCCGGCGCCCGCGCCAGGCGCGCAGGAGGTAGTAGCGCCAGGCCATCCGCACGGTCAGGTAGCCGCATGCCGTCAGCAATGAGGCGAGCAGCACCAATCCCAGCGCCAGCGGCTTGCCCAGGTGCGCCATCCAGTCCGCCAGGGCCAGCACCCAGGCCCACATTCCTTCCATTCCCCACTCCGGCGGCGCGACGAACTCGCCGCCGCCGCCGAGCACCAGGCGGCCGAGACCGTAGGCGGCGAAGTACAGCGGCACGATGGTGAAAGGGTTGGTGTAGAAGGTCGTGAATAATGCCAGCGGCAGGTTGACGCGGAAGATCACCGCGCAGATGGCGGCGCCGAGCATCTGGAAAGGGCCGGGGATCAGGCCGCAGAACAGGCCCGCCGCCACGCCGCCGGCTGCCGAGTGACGGTTCAGGTGCCACAGGCGCGGATGCAGCAGGGTGTTGCCGAACAGCGCCAGCCAGCGGTTCGCGCGGATGGCCTCGTGGTCGGGAAGATATTTGCGGAGGTGTTTGCGCATCGGGCGTCATTTTAGCCCGTGCCGGAAGTCGCGCGCTTACAATCGCGCTTCATGCGATTGTCAATTCTCTGCTTCGCCCTCGGTGCGTGGTGGCTGCAGCAGCAGGCTGTCTTGCCCGATGGGCATGCGCTGGGCGCGCTCGCCGCCGTCCTGGCGGGACTGACTTTGGCCGCGTGGAAGGCGCGGGGCCGATGGCGGCTGCCGCCGGCCGTCCTCGCGGCCGCGCTGGCGGGGTTCGCCTGGGCCGCGGCAATGGGACAGATGCGCCTTGCCGATGCGCTGCCGGGGGCGAACGAGGGCCGCGACATCCGCGTCACCGGCGTCATCGCCGGCCTGCCGCAGGCCTACGAGAACGGCGTGCGCTTCGATTTCGAGGTCGAGCAAGCCGAGGCGGAAGTTCCATCGAAAATCTCGCTGGCCTGGTATCGCGGCTGGAGAGCCGAGGAGGGCGATGAGTGGCATGCCGCGCCGGAATTGCATGCCGGCGAGCGCTGGCAGCTCAGCGTGCGGCTGAAGCGTCCGCACGGGAACCTCAATCCCCACGGCTTCGACTACGAGGCCTGGCTGTTCGAGCGCGGCGTGCGCGCCACCGGCTACGTGCGCGCGGCCGACAATAACCGGCGCATCGAGGCCTTCGTGCCGCGCTTCGGCCTGGCCGTCGAGCGCCTGCGCGAACGGGTGCGCGAGCGCTTCCTGCATTCCCTGCCGGAACACGACTACGCCGGCGTGCTGGTGGCGCTGGTCGTGGGCGACCAACGCGCCATCGACGGCGGCCTCTGGCAGGTGTTCGCGCGCACCGGGATATCGCATCTGATGTCCATCTCCGGATTGCACGTGACGATGGTGGCGGCGCTCGGCGCGTGGCTGGTTTCGTTTGCCTGGCGCCGCCGTCCCGCGCTCATGCTGCGCCTGCCGGCGCAGAAAGCCGCGGCAGCGGCGGGCTGGGCGACGGCCTTCGCCTACTGCCTGCTCGCCGGCTTCGGCGTGCCGGCGCAGCGCACGCTGATCATGCTGTCGGTGGTGGCGCTGGCCCTGTGGCTGGGGCGGGCGGCTGCCGGCAGCCGCGTGCTGGCGCTGGCGTTGCTGATCGTGCTGCTGCGTGATCCCTGGGCAGTGCTCTCGGCCGGCTTCTGGTTGTCCTTCGGCGCGGTGGCGCTGCTCTTCTTCATTGCCGCAGGCCGCATCGCGCCGCGCCACTGGCTGGCCGAGTGGGGCCGGGCGCAATGGGCGGTGACGATCGGCCTGGTTCCCGCGCTGCTGGCGCTGTTCCAGCAGTTCTCCCTCGTCTCGCCGCTGGCCAACGCCGTCGCGATTCCGCTGGTCAGCCTCGTCATTACGCCGCTGGCGCTGATCGGTTCGCTGCTGCCCTTCGATCTGCCGCTTGCGCTGGCGCATCAACTCCTCGTCTGGCTGATGGCCTTCATCGAATGGCTGGCCGACCTGCCGCTGGCGGTGTGGCAGC
>JADFDL010000149.1 GCA_018262875.1 Rhodocyclaceae bacterium
AGGAGATCATCCAGCACATCCATCTGTTCGAGGATTTCGAGGCAGGGGAGATCGCCGCCCTGGCGCGGGACCTGGTTTGCTACCGCGCGCCGGCCGGCGCGGTCATCATCCGCGAAGGGGATCAGGGCGATTTCATGCTCATCGTTCTGGACGGACAGTGCGAAATCGTCAAGAACGACCCGACCGGCGTGCCCAAGCGCATCGGCCTGGCCGGGCCCGGCAAGACGCTGGGCGAGATGTCCATGATCGACGGCGAGCCGCGCTTCGCCTCCTGCGTGGCACTGGAGGATACGCTGTTCGCCATGCTCGACCGCGACAGCCTGTCGCACATCATCGCCGGCGACCCGCGTCTCGGCATCAAGATTCTCATGGAACTGGTGTTGCTGCTCTCGCAGCGGCTGCGCTCGGCCAGCGGCAAACTGGTGCGCGGGCTCGGCGCCGCGGAAGAAATCTAGGGCCTGTTGTCATTCATTTGATCGCACCGACCAAATGAATGACAACAGGCCCTAGGTCCGGGTCAGACCCGTTTGCGGTCTTTCTGCCAGAGCACGTCGCCGCGGCCGGCTGAGCGGTTCAGGCTTCTCCCCAGCACGAAGAGCAGGTCGGATAGACGGTTCACGTACTTGCGCCCGGTTTCGCTGATGGCCTCGCCCGTGGCGACGGCGACGAGTTGGCGCTCGGCACGCCGGCATATCGAACGCGCCAGGTGCGCCAGCGCAGCGGCACGCCCGTCGACGGGCCGCCCCGAGACGGGCATTCCACTACCTGGAGCGGGCGCAGCCCGCGAACCGTCGTCACCCCCTTCCTTGGGAAGGGGGGTGGGGGGTAGGGGCATGCCCGCGCCGGGCAGGATGAATTCCTTGAGGGGCCCGAGCGTCTCGTTGTAGCGGTCGATAGCCGCCTCCAGTTCGCCGACGCTTTTTTCATTGAGCAGCGCCGAGCCGGGGATCGCCATCTCGCCGCCAAGGTCGAACAGATCGTGCTGGATGCCCGTCAGCAGCAGCCGGATGTCCTCCGGCAGTTCTTCGGTCAGCAGCAGCCCGACGACTGAATTGAGTTCATCCAGGTCGCCCAGCGCGGCGATGCGCGGGCTGTCCTTGGCCACGCGCGAGCCGTCGGCCAGGCCGGTGCTGCCGGCGTCGCCGGTGCGGGTGTAGATCTTCGAGAGGCGGTGTCCCATGCTTCCATCCGGGATTGTCGAGCGGGGAATATAGCACCCTGATTCGGCGATAAGGATATTTCGCCCACGTCCATATAAGGGGAAGTTAATATGTTGCCTCTACGTATAAGCAGTCGCCTCCGGGGAGCGCGGGCGCTGCGATAAAAAAATGAACACTCCGCTGCTGAAACGACTGTTGCCCTTCCTGCGCTGGCTGCCCTATTCGGGCGCGACGCTGCGCGCGGATTTCATCGCCGGCCTCACCGTGGCGCTGGTGCTGGTGCCGCAGTCGATGGCCTACGCCCAGTTGGCCGGCATGCCGCCCTATTACGGCCTGTATGCCGCCTTCCTGCCGGTGATGGTGGCGGCGCTGTGGGGCTCTTCCAACCAGCTCGGCACCGGGCCGGTGGCGGTGGTGTCGTTGCTGACGGCCTCGACGCTGGCGCCGCTGGCCGCGCCGGGTTCCGCCCAGTTCATCGCGCTGGCGATCATGCTGGCGCTGATGGTCGGCCTCTTCCAGTTGGCGCTCGGCGCCTTCAGGCTCGGCGTGGTGGTGAATTTCCTCTCGCATCCGGTCATCGTCGGCTTCACCAACGCGGCGGCGATCATCATCGGCCTGTCGCAGATCAACAAGTTGATCGGCGTGCCGATGGGCCGCTCGGAGCACTTCATCCAGGATATCTGGGGCGTGGTCCTGCAGGCCGGCGACACGCACCTGCCGACGCTGGCCATGGGCGCGGCCGCCATCGCCATCATGTGGGCCCTGCGCAAGTGGGCGCCGAAGATGCCGGGCGTGCTCATCGCGGTGGCCATCGCCACGGTCGTCAGTTGGTCGATCGGTTTCGAGCGCAATGCCAGCGGGCGGATCGAGAACGTCGTCGACGCCGAGGCTCGCACGCTGCTCGCCGAGCATGCGCGCACCGCTTCGCGCATCGACGAGCTGAACGGCCGGATCGGAACCAAATCGGCGGAATTGAAAAAGCTGCAGAAGGAACACGGCGAGCTCGGCCATGAGGCGGCGACGCTGAACTACGAGCTTGAACTGCTCAGGCTGCAATTGCGGGACCGCGAGCACGAGAACCGCGGACGCAATCGCGCCATCCGCAGCATCGTCTTCGAGCGTGTGCCCGGCGCCGACGGCCAGACCGACCGGCTGTATGCGGAAGGCAAGGTGCCGCAGGGCGAGCAGGCCGACGGCCGCCGCTGGCGCATCGCCCGCGCCGGCAAGGACGAGTTCCGGCTGGTCGGCGGCGGCGAAGTCGTCGGCAGGGTGCCCGAGGGGCTGCCTTCGTTCGGCCTGCCGAAGATTTCCTGGGAGATGATCGGCAGCCTGCTCTCGGCCACCATCGTCATTTCGCTGGTCGGCTTCATGGAGGCGATTTCCATCGCCAAGGCCATCGCGGCGCGGACCAAGCAGAAGATCGACCCGAACCAGGAACTGCTCGGCCAGGGGCTGGGCAACGTCGTCGGTGCGCTGACCCAGTCCTTCCCTGTTTCCGGATCCTTTTCGCGCTCGGCGGTGAATATCAATGCCGGCGCGATCACCGGCATGTCGTCGGTGTTCACCGGCCTGTTCGTGCTGCTGACCCTGCTGTTCCTGACGCCGCTGCTCTACCACCTGCCGCAGGCGGTGCTGGCGGCGGTGATCATCATGGCCGTGATCGGGCTGGTGAACTTTGCCGCCATCAAGCATGCCTGGCAGGCCAGCCGGCACGACGGCATCGCCGCCATCGTCACCTTCGTCGTCACGCTGGCCGCGGCACCCCACCTCGACAACGGCATCCTCGCCGGCGCCGGCCTGGCCATCCTGCTCTACCTGCTGCGCACCATGAATCCGCGCGTCGCCATCCTCGGCCGCCACCCGGACGGCACGCTGCGCGACGCCAGGCTGCACAAGCTGCCGGCCTCCGAAATCGTCACCGCGGTGCGCTTCGACGGCCGGCTGTATTTTGCCAACGTCGCCTACTTCGAAGATGCCATCCTCGAAGCCGTCGCCGCCAATCCGAAGGCGCGCTGGCTGCTGGTGGTGGGCGAGGGCATCAACGAGCTCGATGCCTCGGGCGAGGAGGTGGTGCGCCACCTCGTCGAGCGGCTGCGCAGCAATGGCGTGAACATGGTTTTCTCCGGCCTGAAGAAGCAGGTACTCGACGTCATGCGCGCCACCGGCCTGTATGTGGCGATCGGCGAGCGCAATTTCTACATCACCGCCGATCGGGCGCTGGAGGCGATCAGCGCCGAGATTGCGGCACAGGGTATCGAAGGCGCTTTCTGCCTGCTGCCGCAGCGATGATTTTGTCATTGCGCATGAGGCTTCGCCGTCCTCGGCATCCCGGCATTTGCTAAGATAAGTGCCGTCACCATGCCAGCCTTGCTTTCCATCGACCTGCTGCTGATCGCCGCCTGCGCCTGGCTGGCGATCGGGTTCGCCGGGCTGGCCGCGCCGCGCAACCTGCGCTATATCAGCAAGATCCTGTTCCTTCTCGGCGCCCTGATCGCCGTCCTGGCGGGACTGACTTCTCTAGGCTTTCTCGGCAGCACGCCGGAAACCGCCGTGCTGGTCGTCGGCCTGCCCGGCCTGCCCTTCCATCTGCGCCTCGACAATCTCGCCGCGGTCTTCGTCCTGCTGCTGGGCTTCGCCTCGGCCGGCATCTCGATTTTCGCCGCCGGCTATTTCAGGAAGGGCGAAGGCGCGGCGCCGGGCCTGATGTGCCTGCAGTACCACCTTTTCCTCGCCAGCATGCTGCTGGTGCTGCTGGCCGACGACGCCTACGCCTTCATGGTGGCCTGGGAGTGCATGGCGCTGTCCTCCTTCTTCCTCGTCACCACCGACCACCGCCACGCCGAGATCCGCCGTGCCGGCTACCTCTACCTGCTGATCGCCCACATCGGTGCCCTCGCCATCCTGTTGTCCTTCGGCGTGATGACCTCGGGCAGCGGCGACTACAGCTTCGCCGGCATGCGCGTCCAGCAACTGTCGCCCTTCTGGGGTTCCGCCGCCTTCCTGCTCGCGCTGCTCGGCTTCGGCGCCAAGGCCGGCCTGCTGCCGGTGCATGTCTGGCTGCCGGAGGCGCACCCGGCGGCACCCTCGCCGGTGTCGGCCATGATGAGCGGCGTCATGCTGAAGACCGCCATCTACGGCCTGCTGCGCGTCTCCTTCGACCTCGTCGGCGAGCCGCTCTGGTGGTGGGGTGTGGTGGCCATGGGCATCGGCCTCGCCACTGCCGTCTTCGGCGTGCTCTACAGCACCGTGCAAAGCGACATGAAGCGCCTGCTCGCCTATTCCTCGATCGAGAATATCGGCCTGCTCGCCGTCGGGCTGGGACTGACTTTGATCTTTCATGCCTACCGGATGGAGGCGCTGGCGGCGCTGGCCATGACGGCGCTGCTCTACCACTGCCTGGCCCACGCCGGCTTCAAGAGCCTGCTGTTCCTGTGCACCGGTTCGGTGCTGCATGCGACGCGGGAGCGCAGCCTCGGCAAGCTGGGCGGCCTCATCCACCGCATGCCCTGGGTGGCCTGGCTGGCGCTCGCCGGCGTCATTGCCAGCGCCGGCCTGCCGCCGCTGTCGGGCTTCGTCTCGGAATGGCTGCTGTTGCAGGCATTTCTTTTTTCGCCCGGCCTGCCGCATCCGTGGCTCAACATGGTGGTGCCGGTGGCCGCCGCGGTGGTGGCGCTGGTGGCGGCGCTGGCGGGATTCGCCATGGTCAAGTTCTACGGCATCATCTTCCTCGGCCAGATGCGCGAGCCGGCGCTCAAGGACGCCCACGATGCAGGCCCATGGGAGCGCGTCGGCCTGGTCTGGCTGGCCCTCATCACCCTGGTGCTGGGCATCTTTCCGGCCACGGTGATCTCCTTCATCGATGCCGCCACGCGCCAGCTCCTCGGCA
>JADFDL010000150.1 GCA_018262875.1 Rhodocyclaceae bacterium
GTGCAAATCTTCATTTCCTCGATGCCGTCGAGCACGTCGAGTTTGGTCACGCACAAGCCGGAAACGCCGTTGATCTGGATGGCGCGCTTAAGCGCTGCCGCGTCGAACCAGCCGCAACGGCGCGCGCGGCCCGTGGTGGCGCCAAACTCGTGGCCGCGCGTGGCCATGTGCTTGCCGACCGGGTCGAGCTTGTCGACCGCATCGTAGAGTTCCGTCGGAAAGGGGCCGCCGCCGACGCGCGTGGTATAGGCCTTGGTGATGCCCAGCACGTAGTGCAGCATGCCCGGGCCAACGCCGGCGCCTGCCGCTGCTGCGCCAGCGACGCAGTTCGACGAGGTGACGTAAGGAAAAGTACCGTGGTCGATGTCGAGCAGCGTACCCTGCGCGCCCTCGAACAGCAGGTTGGCGCCGCCCTTGTTCGCATCGTAGAGCGCACGCGGCACGTCGGCGATCATGCGCGTCAGGCGCGGCGCAATGGCCATCGCGCCTTCCAGCACGCGCTGGAAATCGACCGTTTCAGCGCCGAGGTAATTCTTCAAAACGTAGTTGTGATAGTCGAGGATCTCCGCCAGCTTTTCGGCGAAGCGCTTCGGCCGCAGCAGGTCCTGGACGCGCAGGCCGCGCCGCGCCACCTTGTCCTCGTAGGCCGGGCCGATGCCGCGGCCGGTGGTGCCGATCTTGTTGGCGCCCTTGGCCGCCTCGCGCGCCATGTCGAGCGCCTGGTGGTAAGGCAGGATCAGCGGGCACGCTTCGGAAATCCTCAGCCGCGATTCGGCATCGACCCCCGCCGACTGGAGTTCGTCCAGCTCGTGCATCAAGGCGTCGGGCGAAAGCACTACACCGTTGCCGATGTAACAGGTGACCCCCTCGCGCAGGATGCCGGAAGGCACTAGGTGCAGCACGGTTTTCTTCCCGCCAATGACCAGCGTGTGGCCGGCGTTGTGGCCGCCCTGGAAGCGCACCACGCCTTGGGCGTGATCGGTCAGCCAGTCGACGATCTTGCCTTTGCCCTCGTCACCCCACTGGGTGCCGATGACGACGACGTTTTTTGCCATTTTCTAAACTTCTCCCTGAATTTTCTCGACAATCCATTTGCCCGCGCGCAGCACCAGCTGCCGGTCGCAACCGGTCTCTGCCCAGGTGCCGTCATGGCCGGGCAGCGCCTCGATGATGATCTCTCCCTTGGCACGCAAGCCCGCCACACTTTCGCGCAAACCATTCCCCTCTCCTGAGGGCGCCAGAATTGCACGCGGCGAAAACGGCGCCGCTTCGAGTTGGGACAGTTCGCGCAGGTCCATGCTGAAGCCGGTCGCCGGGCGGCCACGGCCAAAGGCCTTGCCCACCTTGTCATAGCGACCGCCCAGGGCGATCGCGCCGTGATGCCCGGCGCCGTAAGCGGCAAAAGCCACGCCGCTGTGATAGTGGTAGCCGCGCAGATCGGCCAGATCGAAACTCACCGGCAGGTCGGCCAGTTCGGCCGCCAGCCTTTTGAGGTCACTCACAGCCTGGGCGATTACGGCATCCCCCGGCAACAGCTTGAGTGCCCGCTCCAGCGCCCCCTCGCCGCCATAACATTCGGGCAAGGCCAGCAGGGCCGAACGCACCGGCTCGGAGACATCCTTCACCAGCTCGCGCAGGTCGGGGAGATCCTTCGTCTGCAGTACGGCAAATAACTCCTGCTCCAGCTCGATCTCCAGCCCGCCGCGCGCCGACAGCGCGCGGAACACACCGACATGGCCGAGATCGATGCGCGACGCCTTGACGTCGGCGATCTCCAGCGCCCGGGCCAGCAGGCGTACCACCTCGACATCGGCCTCGATGCCGGCATGACCATAGAGCTCCGCACCGATCTGCAGCGGTTCGCGCGTGGCGGTCAGCCCCGATGGCAGGGTATGCAGCACGCTGCCGCAGTAGCACAATCGCGCCACGCCCTTGCGGTTGAGCAGGTGGGCGTCGATGCGCGCCACTTGCGGCGTGATGTCGGCACGGACGCCCATGGTACGGCCGGACAACTGGTCAACCAGCTTGAAGGTGCGCAGATCCATGTCGCGCCCGCTGCCGGTCAGCAACGACTCGATGTACTCGAGCAGCGGCGGCATGACCAGTTCGTAGCCATGCAGGGCGAATTCGTCGAGCAACGCCCGGCGCAGCCGCTCCACCCGGCGCGCCTCGGGCGGCAGGACGTCCTCGATGGATTCGGGCAACAGCCAGCGGCGCATAGAACCTATCACTTCAGGAAGAACAGGAGAACCACGCCGACGACAATCGATGAGATGCCGAGAAAGCGTATCTGTCCGTCGGCCAGTTCGGTAATACGGCGAAAGGTATCGCGCCAGGCCTTGGGCGCGATGAAGGGTAGCAGTCCTTCGAGCACCAGCATGAGCGCGAGCGCCGTCAGCAGGGTGGTCACCATGCCCCGCCTTACTTGCCCTTGCCGGTGCTCTTCAGGTACTTGAAGAACTCGGCGTTCGGCTCGATCACCAGCACGTCGCCTTTGCTGCGGAAGCTGGAACGGTAGGCATCGAGGCTGCGGTAGAAGGCGTAGAACTCGGGATTCTGGCCGAAGGCGCCGGCATAGATCGCCGTCGCCTTCGCGTCGCCCTCGCCTTTCAGGCGCTGGGCATCGCGATAGGCCTCGGCGATGATGATCTCGCGCTGGCGATCGGCGTCGGCCTTGATTTTCTCGGCCTCGGCGGCGCCCATGGAACGCAGTTCGTTGGCGACCCGCTTGCGCTCGGTTTCCATGCGCCGATAGACCGACTCGGAGACTTCCTGCACCAGGTCAACGCGCTTCAGTCGCACATCGACGATCTGCACGCCGATGGCGCGCGCGTCGGCATCGGCTTTGGTGCGCACCGCCTCCATGATTTGCTCGCGCTCGCCAGACACGACGTCATGCACGCTGCGCTTGGAGAATTCGTCGCGCAGGCCGCCGTTTACCGTCTGCGCCAGCCGGGTCGAGGCGAGCGCCTCGTCGCCCTGCACGGAAATGTAATACTGCCTGACGTCGATGATGCGCCACTTGACGAAGGCATCCACCAGTACCGGTTTCTTCTCCGAGGTAATGAAGCGCTCCGGCTCCGCCGCGTCGTAAGTGAGGATGCGCTTGTCGAAAGTGCGCACATTCTGGATCAGCGGCCACTTGAAGTTGAGGCCGGGCTCGGTGATGACATCTTTGATTTCGCCGAGCTGGAAAACGATGGCGAAGCGGCGCTGGTCGACCGTGAACATCGACATGGCGAGCACCACCAGCAGAGCAAGGACGAAGGCGGCGACGAAAGGCAGATTGCGGCGCATCAACGTTCTCCCCTCTCGCGCGAGCGCAGCGAATCGCGCGATCTCGGCACAGCATCGGATCGCTCAAGCTGCGGCGGTACGTCGGCTCCCAGATTCGGCAACGGCCTGGACAGCGGCAGCGCCGACTCTGCGGAGGGCGCAGCGGCGGCCGGCGCGCCCGCCGCCTGCATCAGTTTGTCGAGCGGCAGATAGAGCAGGTTGCCGCCCCCCTTGGCATCGATCAGGATCTTGCTGGTGCTGGAGAGCACCTGCTGCATGGTATCGAGATACATGCGCTGGCGCGTGACTTCCGGCGCCTTGCTGTATTCGGTCAGCACTTGTTTGAAGCGGCTCGCCTCGCCCTCGGCATTGGCCACCACGCGACCCTTGTAGCCGCTGGCTTCTTCCATCAGGCGCGAGGCGGCGCCGCGCGCCCTGGGAATGACGTCATTGGCGTAGGCCTGGCCCTCATTCACCTGGCGATCGCGGTCCTGGCCGGCCTTGACGGCGTCGTCGAAGGCGGCCTGCACCTGCTCCGGCGGCTGCACGTTTTGCAGCGACAGCTTGGAGACGACAATGCCCGTCTTGTAGCGGTCGAGGATGTCCTGCATGATTTTCGAGGCATGGGCGGCAACCTGCTCGCGCCCCTCGTAGAGGGCAAAGTCCATCTTGCTCTTGCCGACCACCTCGCGCATGGCGGTTTCCGCAGCATGCAGCACGGTATCCTCCGGGTTGCGGTTGTTGAAAAGGTATTCCTGCGGATCCTTGAGGAACCACTGGACGGCAAACTGGATATTGATGATGTTCTCGTCGTCCGTCAGCATCAGGGCTTCCTTCAGCACCTTGTTCTTGTCCGAGCCGCGGTAGCCGACCTCGACGACACGAACATCCGTCAGCTTGACGATTTCATTCGTCTGGATGGGATAGGGCAGACGCCAGCGCAGGCCCGGCTCGGTGATCTGCGAAAACTTGCCGAAGGTCAGAACGACGCCGCGCTGGCTGGCATCGACGATGTAGAAACCGCTTGCCAACCATACGACCAGCACCAGCACGACGAGGGCGCCGATGCCGCCGCCGAACGCCTTGACGTTCATCGGCGGAAGCGGATTCGAGTCGCCGCCATTGCCGCCCCCGCCCTTCCTGCCGAACAGGCCGGACAAGCGGCGGTTGAAATCGCGCCACAGGTCCTCAAGGTCGGGCGGGCCCTGGTTCGATCCCTTGTTGTTGCCCCACTGGGGATCGTTCAGCGACATCAGAATGCCAGTAATCATCGGATCGCGAAGTGTTGCAAAGGTTGGGTTAAGCGGCGTCAGCAACGGGAAATACAGGTTCTGCATGCTCCCGCGCCGTTTCTGCCAGCGCCTGCCGCAGCAGGTCGAGTCCGGCGCCGGTTCTCGCACTGACTCGAACGCGGGTGATTTTACCATAGGCGTCGCGCTCGACCGCCGGTTCGACACCCGTGGCGTCGATCTTGTTCCACACCAGGATTTGCGGCACCTGTGCGGCGCCGATTTCCTCCAGAACGTCATTCACTGCCTCTATTTGCGCATCACGGTCTCCGCTGGCCGAATCCACCACGTGCAGAAGCAGATCGGCCGACGCCGTTTCCTCCAGCGTGGCGTGAAAGGCCGCAACGAGAGCGTGCGGCAAGTCGCGGATGAAGCCCACTGTGTCGGAGAGGACAACCTGCCCTGCCCCTTCCAGGTAGAGCCGCCGTGAGGTGGTGTCCAGCGTCGCGAACAACTGATCGGCGGCGTAGGCGCCAGCC
>JADFDL010000151.1 GCA_018262875.1 Rhodocyclaceae bacterium
CTCGCCGACGTGATCAGCCCGGGTTCGGACTATGTGCAGCTCGGCGGCGAGAAGAAGCATGTCATCAGCTATCTCGAGGACTTCCTCTTCCCCGCGGCGCGAGCGCGTTCGCCGGTGAAGTCGCTCTCAGGCGGCGAGCGCAACCGCCTGCTGCTGGCGCGGCTGTTCAGCCGGCCGGCCAATGTCATCGTGCTCGACGAGCCGACCAACGACCTCGACATCGAGACGCTGGAACTGTTGGAGTCGTTGCTCGCCGATTACAACGGCACGGTGTTCCTCGTCAGCCATGACCGCAGTTTCCTCGACAACATCGTCACGCAGGTGATCGCCGCGGAGGGCGGCGGCGCCTGGCGCGAGACGGTCGGCGGTTACGAGGACTGGCTGCGGGAGACGCGGCAGCGGCGAGTGCAGCAGGCTGCACTCGCCGCGGGAAACCACGAAGCCGCCGGGAAGCCGCGCGAGGCCAGAGCAAAGGCGAAGATGTCCTTCAAGGAGGCGCGCGAACTGGAGGCGCTGCCCGAGCGCATCGCCGCGCTGGAAGCCGAGCAGGCCGGCCTCAATGCGCGCCTCGCCGATCCGGCCCTGTATCGCGGCGAGCCCGAGGCGTTGCGCATGCTGAACGAGCGGCTGGCGGCGCTCGACAAAGAGATCGCTCAGGCCATGCAGCGCTGGGAGGAGCTGGAGGCGCGTTCAGTCGGCGCCGGATAAAAGTCAGTCCCCGCAGGACGGCGAGGGTGGGCTTTAGAAGCTTTCCATGCGCCAGAGAAGCGGCAGGGCGATCAGCGCGCCGAAGAAAGTCGCGATGTGGAACCACGACCACCAGCGGTATTTCGTGGCGAGCTTGCCGGGATCGAGATCGGAAATGAGATAGAGGCGACCGTCCTCCGGCAGATGCATGACGTGCAGTTCGCTGGCGGCGCGCAGCTCGCGGTGGTTGGCGGCGACCTCGCGCCGGGCTTGCGCCCGAGCGAGCTCCCATTCCTTCAGATCGATCTGGCCATTCTTGTCGAGATCGAAGCGCGCGATCAGTTCCGCCGTCCTCGCCTTCCACTCGGAGAGCAGCAGCTTGACGTCCTCGGCGAGGTTGAGATCGAGGTCGACGCTGCCGCGCGTGGCGAACTGGCCGAGGGCATAGACTCTCTGGCGCTCGATGAGCAGCCACTCGGTGTAGCGGCGGTCGCCCTGGATCCAGGAGTCCTTTTTTGTCATCAGCATTTCAGCGCCTTCCGGGTCGATGACGCACTCGCCCGAGCCGTCATCGAGAATGAAGGAGGCGTCGCTCTCGCCCTTGTCTTCCTGCACCCACTTGTTGTCGCTGTCCTTGCGCTCGACCGTGTAGCGGAACCACAGGCAGGGAACGTGGGAATGCGGGCTCATCAGCGGCGCGCCGGCGAGCGGTTTGCCGGTGCCGATCAGTTCGGAGTAGCCCTGCGCCGCCGAAGCAACTTTGGATGTGGGGGTGTCGGCGACGGCGCGGGCGCGGCGCCAGACGGAAGTCCAGGCGATGAGGCTGAGCGGCGCCATCAGCGCCACACAGACGAACATGCCGAGGCTCGATTCGGTCTTGAAGCCGATGAGGAGCAGGATGAACTGGCCGCCGGAGGTGACGAAATTGCCGTACCCCCGGCGCAGGCGGACGAGCATCGCGCAGCGCGCTTAGCTGAACAGGGTCTTCATGTCTACGTCGGTTTTTTCCGCGCTGGCGAATTCGAGCAGGGGTTTTTCCCCGAAGCGGAACATGCCGGCGACGATGGAGTCGGGGAACTGCTCGATGCGCACGTTGTTGATGTTGACCGCCTCGTTGTATAGCTCGCGGCGGTCGGCGATGCCGTTCTCCAGGGCGGTGATGCGGCCCTGCAGCTGCATGAAGCTCTCGTTGGCCTTCAACTCGGGATAGGCCTCGGCGACGGCGAAGATCTGGCCCAGCCCCAGCCGCAGGGCGCCTTCGGCCTGGCCCAGCGCCGGAATGTTCTGGTTCTCGCGCGCTGTCTGCACGCGGGAGCGCGCTTCGACCACGCGCTGCAGGGTTTCCTGCTCGAACTGCTTGTACTGCTTGCAGGTCTCGACCAGCTTGGGCAGCTCGTCGTGGCGCTGTTTGAGCAGCACGTCGATGTTGGCCCAGGCCTTGGCGACGGCGTGCTTCACCTGCACCAGCCCGTTGTAGATCATCACGCCGTATACCACGGCGACGACGATGAGGCCCAGCACCACCAGTGAAACGATTCCCATGATTCCCCCTTGGTTTGGACAGCCCGCGGTTATTCTAAACGACCGGGATGGGTTGGCGTGTTACGGCTTGGGGCCGCCTTCGGCGGGCGGGATGTCCACCAGCCGGCGCAGACGCTCCATGAGGGACGCGCCAGAGATGCCGAGCAGCTTGCTGATATCGGCGATGTCGTCGGGAATGGCCGGATCGTCCCAGCCGTTGGCCGAATGCCGGGCCAGGTTGACGGCATGGATGACATTGCGCGCGCGCGGATGCTCCACGTGGGTGTCGTCCATCAGGCTCAGGAGAAGCTCAGGCAGGCGCCAGGCTTTGGCCAGCGCCAACTGCAGTTCGGTGCCGCGGATGCCGAGCACGGTCTGCTGCGCGGCGGCGCTGCGCAGCCTTGGGTTTTCCGACTGCAGGGCGCGGACGGCGAGCATCAGGGTCGGCGCGAAGCACCAGAGCAGGATTTCAGCGCAGTCGTGCAGCAAGGCGGCGATGATGACTTCGTCGATGTCGAGATCGTGGCGCAGCACCGCCCAGTCGCGGGCGAACATTGCGGCCTGGCGGGCGCGGGCGATCACGCGCAGGAGGCCGATGAGCGCTTGCGGCTGCTCCTTCAAGCTGTCCTCAACCTGGGGCAGGCCGTCGAATTTTGCAAAGAAGGGCGTGATGCCGATCATCATGACGGCGCGGTCGATGGTGGTGATGTCGGCCGTCTGGTTGGTGCGCCGCGTGGCCTCGATGTAGGCCAGCACACGCAGGGTCATCAGCGGATCCTGCAGGATGACGCCGGCGACCTGCCGGCCGGTGACGTTATCCTCGTTTTCGCGCAGGCGCGCCAATTCCCGCACCGTTCGTTTCAGCACGGGAATGTCGGCCTGGCTGAGATAGCTCACCCAGGATTCGAGGGAGGGCAGCGGACGTTGCAGCATCGATCGAAAATAATTCAGCCTATACCGTTAGTTATAATAACGGCACCGAGTAGGGAGGCTTGAATCGGAGTCTTTTCGTCAGCCAGATTCCAGTCATAAGCCCATTTCATCAACGACATACATGATTCCCCCGAAACACTGGGACCTCTTTTGCAGGGTAGTCGATAACTACGGCGACATCGGCGTCTGCTGGCGGCTGGCGCGCCAGTTGGTGGCCGAGCACGGTCTGCAAGTCCGTTTGTGGGTGGATGACCTGATCGCCTTCAGGCGTCTCTGTCATGACATCGATTCAGGGTTGGCGATGCAGTCCTGCCGCGGTGTAGAGGTGCGGCATTGGGAAGACCCGTTCCCGGCCGTCGAGCCGGCGGAAGTGGTGGTCGAGGCCTTCGCCTGCGAATTGCCGGAGCGCTACGTCCAGGCGATGGCGGCCCGTTCAGAAAAGCCGTGCTGGATCAACCTGGAATACCTCAGCGCGGAGGCGTGGGTCGGCGAGTGCCACGGCCTGACTTCGCCCAGTCCGCGCCTGCCGCTGACCAAGCATTTCTTCTTTCCCGGTTTTGCCGCGGACACCGGCGGGGTGCTGCTGGAACGGGACCTGGACGCGCGCCGCCGCGACTTTCAGCAGGATGCGCGGGCGCAGGCCGCCTTCTGGCAAGGCCTTGGCCTGGCTGCGCCGGGGCCTGGAGAAAGCCGCATATCGCTGTTCTGCTATCCCGGCAGCCGGGCGGAGGAACTGTTTACCGGCTGGAGCGGGCAGGAAACCCCGGTGACCTGCCTGGTGCCGGAAGGTATCGCCGGCGAGGCGATCACCGCCTTCTTCGACCGGCCCACCCCCGCGGCCGGCGGCAGTTTGCGCCAGGGCAGCCTGGAGGTGCGCATCCTGCCTTTCCTCGAGCAGGACGATTACGACCGGCTGCTATGGGCCTGCGACTGCAATTTTGTGCGCGGCGAGGATTCCTTCCTGCGCGGGCAATGGGCCTTGCGGCCGATGGTTTGGCAGCCCTATCCGCAGGCGGAGGCGTTGCATCTTCACAAGCTGGAGGCGTTCCTGCGGCGCTACGGCCAAGGCCTGCCTGAAGGCACGGCGCACGCCCTGGGGGACTTCTGGCGGGCCTGGAGCCGTGGCGAGGGGGTGGGGACAGCCTGGCCGGCCTTCTGGGCGCAGCGGACGGCCCTGGCGGGGCATGCCGAAGCCTGGGCGGCGACCCTGCAGGGCAACGGCGACTTGGCCTCGAAGCTGGCGCAATTCTGTGCTGTTGGGCTATAATTTCCCGTTTATTTTTCGCCGCTTAACCCATTTTTCGCAGGATCAAGCATGAAACTGGCACAGGAACTCCGCGTAGGCAACGTCATCATGATCGGCAATGACCCGATGGTCGTGCAGAAGGCCGAGTACAACAAGTCCGGTCGCAACGCTGCCGTGGTCAAGATGAAGTTCAAGAACCTCCTCACCGACTCGCCGAGCGAGAACATCTTCAAGGCCGACGACAAGTTCGAGATCGTCACGCTCGAACGCCAGGAAGTGACGTATTCGTATTTCGCCGACCCGATGTACGTATTCATGGACGCCGAGTACAACCAGTACGAGGTGGAGAAGGAGAGCATGGGCGAGGCCGTCAATTATATCGAGGACGGCATGCCCTGCGAGGTGGTGTTCTACAACGGCAAGGCGATTTCGGTTGAGATGCCCAACAGCGTCGTGCGCGAGGTCATCTACACGGAGCCCGCCGTGCGTGGCGACACCTCAGGCAAGGTGCTCAAGCCGGCGAAAATCTCCACCGGCTTCGAACTGCCGGTGCCGCTCTTCTGCGAGATCGGCGACAAGATCGAGATCGACACCCGCACCGGTGAGTACCGCGCCCGCGTCAAGGGCTGATCTT
>JADFDL010000152.1 GCA_018262875.1 Rhodocyclaceae bacterium
GGCATCATTACCATCCTCTATGCCGGCGCGCTGATCAATGGCCTCTACGACATTCCCGCCGTGAAGTACGACGGCTATCGCGTCTATTCGAACACGCCGCCCTGCGGCGCCATGCGCGGCCACGGCACGGTGAACACCCGCATCGCCTTCGAATCGCTGATGACGTCGATGGCCCTGGAGTTGGGCCTCGACCCGATCGAGGTCAGGCGGCGCAACATGCTGCCCTGCCCGACAGAGACCATTAACGGGCTGCGCGTCGAGTCTTACGGCCTGCCCGAATGCCTCGACAAGGTCGAGACGGCGAGCGGCTGGCGCGAGCGCAGCGGCCGCATGCCGAAGTGGAAGGGCCTCGGCATGGCCTGTTCGCATTTCGTCAGCGGCTCCGCCAAGCCGGTGCATTTCACCGGCCAGCCCCACGCGACGATCGTGCTCAAGCTGGATTTTGACGGCGGCATCACCGTTCTCACCGGCGCCGCCGATGTCGGCCAGGGCTGCACCACCATCGTCGCCCAGGTCGTCGTGGAAGTGCTCGGCGTGGATTTCCGCCGCGTGCGCGTCATCTCCAACGACAGCGCGGTAACGCCGAAGGACAACGGTTCCTATTCGTCGCGCGTCACCTTCATGGTCGGCAATGCCTGCCTCGACGCGGCGCAGCAACTCAAGAAAATTCTGGTCGAGGCCGCCGCGCGTCGCCTTGAGGTTGCCCCCGAACTGGTGGACTGCATGGGCGAGACCTTCCACGTCGCCACCGATCCGGACCGCTCCATCGGCTTCGGCGATGCCACCGCCGAAGCGCTGGTGAATACCGGCACGCTGCACGTCAAAGGCACCTTCACCTGTCCGGTCGAGTTCCAGGGCGGCAAGCATCGCGGCGGCGCCGTGGGCTCCACCATGGGATTTTCCTACGCCGCGCAGGTCGTCGAAGTCAGCGTCGATCCGGATACCGGACAGGTCACCGTGGACAAGGTGTGGGCCGCGCTGGATTGCGGTTTCGCCATCAATCCGCTGAGCGTCGAAGGCCAGGTGCAGGGCGCGGTCTGGATGGGCATGGGCCAGGGCCTGTGCGAGCAGACGCGCTACGAGAATGGCAAGCACGCCGCCGCGAACTTCCTCGATTACGCCTTTCCGACCATCGCCGAATCGCCGCCGATCGAGGTGTTCATCGTCGAGAGCATCGATCCGAACGGTCCCTTCGGCGCCAAGGAAGCCAGCGAAGGCCCGCTCTCCGGCTTCCCCGCTGCCCTCGCTGCCGCCGTGCGCGAGGCAACCGGGCTGGAACTGCATGACTTTCCCCTCACGCCGGAGCGCATCGCCGAGGCGCTGGAGGCGCGCGAGCGCGAGCAGCGCGCCGCCCAGCGAAAGAGCCGCGGGCCGGCCACCGTTACCGCCACGCTAGGAGCCGCCTGATGCAATCGCTCGACATCCTCAAGCCCGACTCGGTCGCTCAGGCGATTGCCATGCACGGTGCCGGCGAAGCCGCGCGCTATCTCTCCGGCGGCACCGACCTCGTGCCCAATCTGCGCCGCAATATCCTGAAAGCGAAAACGCTGATCGATGTCTCCGGACTGGCTGAGCTGCGCGAGATCCGCGCGCAAAGTCAGTCGCTGCAGATCGGCGCCGGGGTGACGCTGGAAGCGCTCTGCGCCTCGGACGTCGTGCGCCGCCACGCGCCGCTGCTGGCGCAGGCCGCCGCGCAGGTGGCCGGCGCCACGCATCGCGCTGCGGCCACGCTCGGCGGCAACCTGATGCAGGATACGCGCTGCTACTTCTACAACCAGAGCGACTGGTGGCGCACTGCCACCGAGTACTGCATGAAGTGCGACGGCGATATCTGCCGCGTCGCGCCGAAATCGGATCGTTGCTACGCTTGCTACAGCGGCGACCTGGCGCCGGCCCTGCTGGCATTGGACGCCCAGGTCGACATCGCTGGCCCTTCGGGCGCTCGCCGCGAGCCGCTCGCCGCCCTCTTCGCCGACGACGGCATGCGCCACCTCAGGCTGGCTCCCGGCGATTTGCTGGTGTCTGTTGACGTGCCGCCTTGGAGTGGCTGGTCGGCGGATTACGAGAAGGTGCGCGTGCGCGGCGCCATCGATTTTCCGCTCGCCGGCATCGCCGTGGCCCTCAGGCGCGACGGCGATCGCATCGCCGAACTGCGCGTCGCCTGTACCGGGGTGAACTCCTACCCCGGTCTGGTACCCAGCCTCGATGCCCTCGCCGGCAAGGTGCCGGACGATGCCTTCTACGCCATGCTGGACAAGGCGGTGCGCAAGGAGATCCAGCCGATGGCGTCTACGCTGGTTGCCGCGGGCTATCGCCGGCGCGTGGCTTCTGCCCTCACGAAACGGCTTGTAAAACGCTTGTACGAGACACAGTCCCCGGCCAAGGACCTCGGCCGGTAAAAGTCAGTCCCTGGAGAACGGCGTTTCGGTGCCGCAGCCGGCGGCATCGTAGCCGGGCAGGGCGCGCACGGCACGACGGAAGGCGTTTCCCTTCAGCAGGGCGAGCAGCGATTCGAGCGCCGGCTGGCGCAGCAGTTCGCGCCGCGTGACGAGAAAGTAATCCTCCTTCAGCAGCGGCACAAAGTCCAGGTTGAACTGGCGGGCAGCCGCTTCCACGCCGAGCCCCGCATCGGCATGACCGCTGGCGATCATCGCCGCCACGGCGGAGTGCGTGAGTTCCACATCGCCGTAGCCGGCGATAGTCCGTGCGGCGATGCCGTTCTCTCGCAGCAGCCAGTCGAACAGCAGCCGTGTACCGGCTCCGCTCTGGCGGTTGAGAAAGCGCACGTTCGGCTTGGCCAGGTCGCGGATGCCGCGCAGTTTCTTCGGGTTGCCGGGCGCGACCATGATGCCCTGCGTGCGCTTCGCCAGCCGGATCAAGACCTGCTGCCGCGGTCGGAGATAGGGCTTGTATTGCTGCCACAGCGTCGCGCCGACGGCGCCTTCCGGGCAATGGAAGCCGGCGATTTCGCAGCGGCCCTCGGCGAAGGAAGCGAGGCTTTCCAGGCTGCCGTGGAACTGCAGGTCGACAGGCTGTCCCTGCTTCGCCATGCGCGCGGGCAGCAGCGCCAGCGACAGGTCGTGGCTGGCATGGATGCGCGGCACAGCCTGCGCCGGCGTGGCGGCTTCGGCCAGTGCGTGCGCCATCTGTTCTGCGGCGGCGGCAAGCTGGGGCGCCAGCATTTCGCGGATTTGTGCATCCAGGTCGAGCAGGCGGATGGCGAAGGGCGTCAGGCGGGTGCCCAGCCCGCGTGCCGGGATCAGCAGCGGGTGGCCGAAATTCGCCTCCCAGCGCGCCAGCATGCCCCAGGCGTTGCGGTAGGAGACGCCCGCCTCGCGCGCCGCCGAGGCGATCGAGCCGGTGCGCCGGATGCGTTCCAGCAGTCCGAGCAGCCGCGCCTCCTCCGGCTGCGCCGGAGTGACGCCGAAAGTCCAATTGCAGGCCAGCGACAGCCCCTTTATGTCATTCAACGACATATTTGTGCCTCCACCAATTTTGCCTATTGTACGAGACGACTGATTCAGAGTCATATGCAGATGGATGCATATTGAATCGGGCAGCCTGACAATGACACGGAGACCCCCATGAAGCATTCGACCTTTTGGACCGGGCTGCTGCTCGGCGCCCTGATTGCCGCGGCCCAGCCCGCGCTGGCACGCGACATCCGGATGTCCACCACCACCAGCACGGAAAACTCGGGCCTGCTGAAAGTGCTCCTGCCGGCGTTCGAGACGAAGCACGGCGTCAAGGTGCACGTCATTTCCGTTGGCACCGGCAAGGCGCTCGAACTGGGCAAGAACGGCGACGTCGATGTCGTGCTGGTGCACGCCCGCGCGGCGGAGGACAAGTTCGTCGCCGATGGTCATGGCGTGAACCGCCGCGACGTGATGTACAACGACTTCATCCTGGTCGGGTCGCAGGAGGATGCGCTGGCCCTGCGCGGCACGCGCGATGTCATCGCCGCCTTCCGCAAGCTGGGCGAGGGACGCGCCAAGTTCATCTCGCGCGGAGACAATTCCGGCACGGACCAGATGGAGAAGGCCTATTGGAAGGAGGCAGGGGTTGCGCCGAAGGGGGCTTGGTTCGTCTCGGCCGGCCTCGGCATGGGCGAGGTGCTGACCATGGCCGGCGAGATGAAGGCCTACACCCTGAGCGATCGCGCCACCTTCGGCGCCTATCGCGCCAAGACCGGGTTGGAAATCCTCGTGCAGGGCGATCTCAAGATGTTCAACCCTTACGGCATCATCGCCGTGAGCCCGAAGAAATATCCGGACATCAATTTCGACGGCGCCATGAAACTGATCGAGTGGATCACCTCAGCGGAAGGGCAGGGGCTGATCGCCGGCTTCAAGGTGAACGGCGAGCAGCTGTTTTTCCCATCCTACGGGAAATAGGCAACAAAATACCGCAGCGGCGGAGTGTCCGCGGCTGCGGTTTGATTCGCCGGGAAAATCAGCCGGCGAAATTCTTCGCCGCGAAGTCCCAGTTGGCCAGGCTGGCGAGGAAGGTCTCGACGAATTTCGGCCGGGCGTTGCGGTAGTCGACGTAGTAGGCGTGTTCCCAAACATCGATGGTGAGCAGCGCCTTGTTCCCTGTGGTGAGTGGGGTGGCAGCGTTGCTGGTGTTCACGATATCCACCGAGCCGTCAGGCTTCTTCACCAGCCAGGTCCAGCCGGAGCCGAAGTTGCCCACGGCAGAGGCCTGGAAGGCCTTCTTGAACTCGTCGAAGGACCCCCACTTCTTGTTGATGGCGTCGGCCAGGGCGCCGGCCGGTGCGCCGCCGCCGTTCGGCTTCATGCTGCTCCAGAAGAAGGTGTGGTTCCACACTTGGGCGGAATTATTAAAGAGGCCACCGGAAGATTTCTTGACGATGTCATCGAGGCTGGCACTCTCGAATTCGGTGCCCTTGATCAGGTTGTTCAGGTTGGTCGCGTAGGTCTGGTGATGTTTGCCATAGTGGTATTCGAAGGTTTCCTTCGAAATATGTGGAGCGAGCGCATCCATTGCGTAGGG
>JADFDL010000153.1 GCA_018262875.1 Rhodocyclaceae bacterium
CCGACGACGAGCTGTTTTAATCAATACGGCGCAAGGAGAATACGATGGCTGTGCAGGTAACCGTGCGGATGATCCGCAAGAACGATATCGAGGCAGTAGTGGCGATCGACAAGCTCATTACGGGCCAGGAGCGGCGTGAGTACTACGAGCGCAAGCTGGCGGGGGCATTGGACAACGAGCACAACGTCAACGCCTCGGTCGTGGCCGAGGTCGGCGGCAAGACGGTTGGCTTCATGATGGGCGACGTGCTGTTCGGCGAGTATGGCATTGCGGATTCCTCCGCGACCATCGATACGCTCGGCGTGCATCCGGATTTCCAGAAGCACGGCGTCGCTTCCGACCTGATGGACCAGTTCCTCATGAACATGAAGGCCGCCAACGTCAAGAAGATCTACACGCTGGTGAATTGGAGCGACTTCGCGCTGGAGAGTTTCTTCTCGCGCCACAAGTTCCTGCCGTCGAAACGCATCAGTCTGGAATTGCAACTGCCCTGATTCTGACCGAGTCGAGGGAAATGCAGACGGCGCGCATTCTTGCGGATGCGTGCCGTTTTTTTTGGGTTAACTTCCATGTGGATCGATTGCCACTGCCACACCAAGCACTCTTACGACAATTGGCTGGAGCCGCTTGATCTGATCCGGCGCGCCAGGGCTATCGGCTTGGATGGAGTGGTGATCACCGAGCATCATTCCTACGAAGCGTCGGCGCCGGCCGAGGCCATCGGCCGCGACGAGGGCCTGCTCGTGCTGCGTGGCGTGGAGATTTCGACGGATCGTGGCCACTTGCTGGCCTACGGCGTCATGGACGATTCCTGGAACGCCTGGGGGCGCGACACCTGGTTGCCGCTCGATGAGGTGATCGCACGAATTCTCGACCTCGGCGGCATCTGCGTGCCGGCGCACCCCTACCGCGAGTTCGGCGTGTGCAGTCTGCTCGACGGCCTGCTCGACCTCCAGGGGATCGCCGCGGTGGAAACACACAATGGCGGCAACATCGACTCCGACAACGACCTCGCCGGTATTGCAACGCGCCACATGGCCCTGCCCGGCCTTGGCGGCAGCGACTGCCACAAGGTCGCTGCCGTGGGCCGTTGCGCAACGGAATTCCTGCAGCCGGTAACGGACATGGCGAGTTTCATCGCAGCGGTGCGCGCCGGCGCCTGCCGTGGAGCGTATTTCAAGGGTTTTACGACTTGACCGCCGTATTGCGGGGACTGACTTTTGCCTGATCAGGCGACAGCGGCATCGACCGGCTCGTTCAGCACCAGCCAGTAGAGGCCAAGCTGGCCGACGGCCTGGATGAATCTCTCGAAATCCACCGGCTTGCGGATATAGCTGTTGGCGCCGAGGCTGTAGCCTTCGTAGATATCCTGCTGTTCTTTCGATGTCGTCAGGATGACCACTGGCAGCAGGCTGGTGCGTTCATTGGCACGGATGCGACGCAGCACTTCAAGGCCGTCGATGCGGGGGAGCTTCAGGTCGAGCAGAACGACGGCAGGCATGACGGCGAGATCCCGGCCGCTGTGATGACCGTTGCCAAAAAGGTAGTCGAGCGCTTCGACACCGTCGCGCGCGACAACGACCTGGTTGCCGATGCGGTTCTTGTTGAAGGCGCGCAGCGTCAGCGCCTCGTCGTCGGGATTGTCTTCCACCAGCAAAATCGGTCGGTCGCTTGCCATTTGATTTCTTATCCGGTTACGTCAGCGTGAATCAAGCGTTGAGCCCTGATCGGGCGCATCCCTAGCTTCGGTGTGTTTCAGCACGTTTCATGCAATACCGCCACATACCGACAGCATCCTCATTGACAAAATACACCGGTTTACCGTCTGTGCGCAAGACGCAAAACCCGGTTTCTGCAAAGTCGTGGCAGGCGGTGAGTTTACAGCCGCCGGCCGAGACTATTCTGGCAGTTGCTCGCGCTGCAGCAGAAAAACCATGCCTTCGCCGGCTTCCGATTCAAGCCAGGTGAAATCCAGGCGCGGAAAGGCATGTTCGACGATGGCCCGGTTTCCGCCGACTTCCACGGCAAGCATGCCGGCCGGTTTGAGGTGGGCGCGGGCGCCGGCCAGGATACCTCTCACTGCATCCATGCCGTCTTCTCCGGAAGCCAGCGCCAGCGCCGGTTCATGGCGGTATTCGGCAGGCAGGGCGCGCATGGATTGTCCCGTGACATAGGGTGGATTGGAAATGATGAGGTCGTAGCTGCGGCCGACGAGGCCGGCGAAGAGATCGGAACGGATCAGCCCGATGCGGTCGCCCAGTTCATAGTCGGCCACGTTCCGGGCGGCGACCTCGAGGGCATCCGCTGAAATGTCGGCCGCATCGATGCGGGCGTTCGGGAAGGCATGTGCCAACAGTATCGCCAGGCAACCCGAGCCGGTGCACAGATCGAGGGCGTCGTGGATCGCCTCGGCTTTGACGATCCAGGGCGCCAGGGATTCATCCAGCAAAAGATCGGCAATGTGCGACCTCGGCACGATTACCCGTTCGTCGACATAAAAGGGGAAGTCGCCCAGCCAGGCCTCGTGCGTCAGGTAAGCGGCCGGGATGCGCTCGCGGATGCGCCGTTCCAGCAGGGCAGACACGGTTTCGCGTTCGCTTTCGGTGAGGGCAGCGTCGAGGAAAGGCTCGATGCGATCGAGCGGCAGGTGCAGCGAGTGCAGCAGCAGATAGGTGGCTTCGTCGTAGGCATCCCGCCTGCCGTGTCCAAAGTGAAGCCCGGCTTCGTTGAAGCGGCTCACCGCCCAGCGCAGGAAGTCGCGCAGTGTGACCAGTTCGGGCGGGATCATTTCAGCAGCAGGCCGAGTACGCGTTCGTAGATGCGCGAAAGCGGTTCGATGTCGGCCACCGCGATGCATTCATCGATCTTGTGGATGGTGGCGTTGAGCGGACCCAGCTCGATCACCTCGGGGCAGATGTCGGCGATGAAGCGGCCGTCGGAGGTGCCGCCGCTGGTGGAGAGTTCGGTTTCGACGCCGGCGATTTCGCGGATGGCCTGCGCCACCGCCTCCACCAGCTTGCCGCGCGGCGTGAGGTAGGGCCTGCCTGAGAGGGTCCAGTCGATGGCGTACTCGACGCCGTGGCGGTCGAGGATCTCCTGCACTCGCGCTTTCAGCCCGTCCGGCGTGCTGGCGGTGGAAAAGCGGAAGTTGAAGAGGATTTCAGCCGCTCCGGGAACCACGTTGTCGGCGCCGGTGCCGGCATGAAAGTTCGAAACCTGCCAGGAGGTTGGCGGGAAATATTCGTTTCCGTTGTCCCAAACGGCGCCGGCCAGTTCGGCAAGCGCAGGGGCTACTTTGTGCACCGGATTTTTTACCAGATGCGGATAGGCGATATGACCCTGCACGCCCTTGACGGTGAGCTTGCCCGACAGCGAACCCCGGCGGCCGTTCTTGATGGTATCGGCCAGGCGCTCTGCCGAAGTCGGTTCGCCGACGATACAGTAGTCGAATGTTTCACCGCGCGCTTTCAGCGTCTCGACGACGCGCACGGTGCCGTCCACGGCACGGCCTTCCTCGTCGGAAGTGAGCAGCAGGGCGATGGCGCCGGCGTGATCGGGTCGGACGGCGAGAAAGCGCTCCACCGCCGTGACGAAAGCGGCAATGCTGGTTTTCATGTCCGCCGCGCCGCGTCCGCAGAGAAAACCGTCGCGCACTTCCGGTTGAAAGGGATCGGAACGCCACTGGTCGAGTGGGCCGGGCGGTACCACGTCGGTATGGCCGGCGAAACACAGGATCGGTCCCGCGCCGCCACGCCGTGCCCACAGGTTCGAGACGCCTCCGCAATCCATACGCGCCACGTCGAATCCGAGTGGAACGAGGCGCTGGGCGACGATTTCCAGGCAGCCGCCGTCGACCGGCGTCACGGAACGGCGCGCGATCAGCTCGCAGGCGAGTTCATAGGCGGGTCCGGCCATTATCCGGCGGCGTCCTCGATGTTGAGGGAAAATTCGGTGAAAGAGGCGCCGGCACTTACCTGGTCGAAATCGAGTGCCGGCGCGGACGTGCTGGATTTCTTGTCGCTCGGCGAAGGGGTGCCGAGTTGTGAGTTGTTGATGAGCCAGGACAGATTGGTCGGCGAATCGGAATTGGCCAGTGCCTCGTCCAGCGTGATGATGTTTTCCTTGTAGAGCCGAAACAGGTCCTGCTCGAAAGTCTGGGAGCCCGGCGCCATGCTTTGCTCCATGGCCTCCTTGATGGCGTTGAGCTCGCCTTTTTCGACCAGTTCCTGGATGTGCCGCGTGTTGAGCAGGATTTCCACGGCAGGGAAGCGCTTGCCGTCGGGTTTTTTTACCAGGCGCTGGGAAATGATGCACTTCAGGCTGACGGAAAGGTCGAGGAACAGTGCCGGTCGGTTTTCCACGGCGTAGAAGTTGATGATGCGGTTGAGTGCGTGATAGCTGTTGTTGGCGTGCAATGTTGCGAGGCAGAGATGGCCCGTTTGCGCATAAGCCAGCGCTGCCGCCATGGTTTCGCGGTCGCGGATCTCGCCGATGAGAATGCAGTCCGGCGCCTGCCGCATGGCGTTCTTCAAGGCGTTTTCCCATGCCTTGGTGTCGAGTCCGATCTCGCGCTGATTGACCACCGACTTCTTGTGCTTGAAGAGATACTCGATGGGATCCTCCACCGTCAGGATATGGCCCGACCGGTGGGCGTTGCGATGATCGATCATCGCCGCCAGGGTGGTGGACTTGCCCGAGCCGGTGGAACCGACCACCAGCACCAGGCCGCGCTTTTCCATGATGACTTCTTCGAGGATCTTGGGCATGCCGAGCTCGTCGAGCTTGGGAATTTCCCCCTGGATGAAGCGCACGACGATGGCGATGGTGCCGCGCTGCCAGAACATGTTCACGCGGAAGTTGCCGACGTCGCGAATGCCGAAGGACAGGTTGATTTCCTTATCGGTCTCGAAGCTCCTGATCTGCTCGGGCGACAGCATTTCGTAGCCCATGCGCTGGATCGTTTCGGGATCCATCACCTGCTGGTTGATCGGGATG
>JADFDL010000154.1 GCA_018262875.1 Rhodocyclaceae bacterium
GTAACCCATTGACGCGCCGTGGGGCACGTGATCCCGTTGGCGCGAGTCCTCACCACTTCACCTCCTCGCTCGTGACCGTGACCTCATCCCACCGATACGGGGCGGTCTGTTCATTGCGGTTCGAGAGGACGGCTCCCCTCTTTCCGACCGGGACAAGCCTCTTCCGGCCTTCGAGCGTCACCCGCACGGCGTAGCGGTTCTGGCGCCACAGGATGATCGTCTTCATGGGTGTGATTCCGAGTGCCGCCAGCTTGGCAACCGCGACGGCCTGCCAAGCGTCTCGCGCCTTGCGTTCCGCCGCCAAGATGCGCGGCCGTGCCCTCAGATTCAGGGCCTCGATCTTGGCGCGCTTGCGCTCGCGTTCATTGAACAGCGCGGCCTCTGCCGCCCTGGCGCGGCGCCGGGCGGCGGCGATGCGGATTTCTGCGCGGGTCATTCCTTCACCTCCTCCAGCTCGGCCGCCCGCAGGAAGTCGCGGAACCGCGCGAGCAGCGCGTTCTTCGCGGCCTGTTCAGACGCAGCGACTTCCCATCCATCCGTGGGCTGCCCCTTGTCAGTAATGGCGGCACGCCAGAGCCACCCATCGCCATCTTTGGCGGGCGGATACACCACGCCAACCGTCACCGTGCCGCAGAGCAGGCAATGGCGGCCGCCGGGGTAGAGAGGGGCTGCGAAGCGGACGGTCACATCAAACTCCCGAGCGTTATGTCATGGGCGTCTCCCGCCGCCACCGGGCAGGCGCTGCCATCGGCCTTGAGGATGACCATCACCCATTCGCCGTCGCGGGCGGTGAAGATCAGCACGGCGCCGGCGGCGAGGAAGCCCTTGAAGGTGAGCGCCAGACCCTGCTCCTTCGCGGCGGCGGCGAGGTCGGCACCGGGGACGCAGACGGTTTCGGCGGTGGCGGGCGTGGCGAGACACGCGAGGATGAGGGCGAGGCGCATCACGCCGCCCTCCGCTCATAGGCCCGTGCGGCATGATCGCCCCACTGGTGTGCTGTCATTTCGTCATCCTCCGAACATCTCGATTTGCACCGGCTTCTGCGCGGCATTCGGCGGCGCCCATATCCACGGGCCCGAGGCCGTGGGCAGCGCCGAGAGCGCGCCACGCATGTGCCGCTGCCAGCGGGCAAACTCCGTTGCCGAGCAGGCGCAGAGCGCGTGACCGGGAGGCCAGCCCATCAGCCATTCGACGAAGAGCGGGTTCAGCCGCCGCTTCGTCCTGCCATTCCAGAGCCGCCGCCATGTTGCTCGCCCATGCGAGGCAATCAGCGAGTCCCGCAGCGGGCGCCAGATGCGGCGCAGTTGCGAGAGTGTTGGCCCATGCGGCTGCGTCTCCGGGTCCGGGTGGGAAAAGCCCTGTTCCGCCCGGTAGTGCAGAATATCCATCCTTGACTTGCCGTCCGCGCGGGTGATGCTGCCCTCGCTGCTGCCCTTCACGTTCTGCGCGGCTGGCGTCGGCCATGACGATGCCAGCACACCCGCCGCCAGAAGGTCGGCTTTCCGGCTGAAGTCGCTGCTCCCCGCCGCGCTGTTGCCGTTCTGTGCTGGCGTTCCGGCCATCGGCGTCGGCCATTGCGCCGCCTGCGCTGGCAGGGGCGTCCCACCCGCTCCGAATGCCTGGTTCGGCCCGCCCTTCTCCGCGTCCGATGCGCGCGGGGTGCCCCAGAGGACGGCATCCGTCGCGAGGCAAGCGTTCCCCGCCTTGTTCTTCGTCTTGCCGTTCGTCTGCCCGGCACCCCTCTGCCGCACGTCGTGCGCCTGCGGGGTCGTCCAGTTCTGCGCCGGGGTGCCCGCCATCGGCGTGGGCCACTTCGCCTCGACCATCGTCGCCAGACTGTCGGATTGCGCTGCCGTGTTGTGCCCAGCCCCCTGCGCGTGATGGTCCCGCGTGGCGGCGGTAGGCCACGCAGAACCATCTGAGCCGCTCATGCGGCGCGCCAATTTCAGACGCCGAGAATAGGCCAGCCGCAGGCGTGTAGCCCATGTCCCATAGGTCTCGCAGCACGGTTTCAGCGCCGAGGCTGACGTGCCCGGCGACGTTTTCGAGGAACACCCATTCCGGTTCGACTTCCCGGACGATCCGGGCAACGTCGGGCCACAGATGGCGCTCGTCGTCGTGGCCTCGCCGCTGCCCGGCATGGCTGAATGGCTGGCATGGGTATCCGGCAAGGATGGTGTCGAATGCGCCACGGAATGGCCGTCCGTTGAATGTGGTGAGGTCATCCCAGATAGCGGCGGGCGCGAAGTATCCCGCGCGCTGGGCGGCGATGAGACATCGCCGGGGGTATTCCTCCCACTCGACAAAGCAGCGGGTGTGAAATCCGGGCTCTGCGAGCATGAGGCCCATATCCAGGCCTCCGCCGCCCGCGCAGAGGGAGAGTCCGTTTCGGGGACGTAGCACCACATCCGTCATGCCTCCCGCACGATCCCGCTGGTTTTGCACGCCACTAGGACACGGGCGCTCATTCGTCCCTCCTGACTGTCTCGCCGCTGATCTTGCGCTTCCACCCGCTGGCCTTTGAGCCGGGGAGCGCTGACTTCGGCCGGGCCGCGCCGTTGTGCTTGGCGCGGACACGGTTGGCCTTGGCGATCTGGCCCGCGTCCTTCGTCGTCTTCGCGCGATGGCAGGCGACATGCGCGGGCGCGACGTTGGTTTCGTCGTCCGCGCCGCCCATTGCCAGCGGGATGATATGTTCAAGCTCCCACGGCTCGCGGGTGCCATCAATTTTCCCGTGGCACAGGTGGCACCGGCCCGAGTGAGCCTCGAAAACCGCCAGCTTGCGGCGCGGGGTCCATGTGCGGCGCGTCATGTCATCCTCCAAAGTTGGCAGCCTGGCCTGCCCAGAGCCAGGCGCCGTCCCCGAATATCCAAGGCTCCATGTGGTGACGCAGGGTGCGCCGCCCGCCCGTGCGGCTGGCCTGCGGGGCGTGAATGTTGTGGGCGGGGAATGTCATGCGGCCTTCCCGTAGCGGCGGTTGTAGGCTGCCAGATCGTCGGACGGCTGCGTCAGGCGAAGGCCCATGCCAAGGCATTGCCGCTCGACCTGGTCGAGGAAGCGGCACATCTGGCGCACCTTCATGAGGCTGGTGACGGGGAAGAAATGCTTCATGATCTCGATCTTGTCGGCATAGGGCAACGGCCGCACCGCCTGGTCATAGGCGGCGCGGAAGTCGGGATCGTCGGCACGCAGGATCGGCACGCCAATTTCCAGCTTCCATTCGGCCTGCACGTCGGCGGCTTCGCGGTCGCCGAGCTGGGTGGCAACCTCGGTCGCCCAGAGCCACATAAGAGAATTTTGGGAACGCGACCTATCTTCTCCATAGACAACAGATATGGTCATGGGCATCTTTCTGTTGCTCAATAGGATGTTTAGGTCATCGAGGTCGTCTTTAGTTCTGATTATCCTGTGCATTTATTGACCCACGTTTCATTTCGGTGAATGAATCCTATGGTGCCTTTTGACACACCGAACGCATTAGCAATTCGCGCATGTGAATGCCCAGCTTCCAGTAAGGATCGTATTTCAGAGACTGCAAGCCATGTGAGTTTTGCGGCCGGGCTATCTTCTCCCGCGCCTAACTTCTGATATGTGGCAAGGCCTGTGCTAAATGCGTGCTGCATATTCTCGCGGTGGGTGCACCATTCCAAATTTGACGGATCATTATTCGTCTTAACCCCGTCTTTATGATTCACAAACGGCTTGCCATGCGCGTTCGCCACAAACGCCATGGCTACGGCGCGATGCAAGAGCACATTCCTTTTCTTTCCGCCGGACGCGACGATCTGAACATAAAGGTATCCGGCCTTAGAAAGCATTGGCGTGAGTTCGTTCTGTGGAATTTTCCGGGTAGAGTTATACCGGCTTCTGACAATTCGCTCTTTGGACCGAATTCGACCGGAGCGAGTTATCTGAAGTCGCGACTCATGACCTGGGACATCTACCCAGCTGTCCACGTCCTCGGCGTTGCGAAGAATGCGGGACGCCATCAGCCGCCGCTCCCTATCGGTGCCGCCCATGCGTCCAGGAGCACGCCTCGGGCATCCTCATAGCTCACGCCGCATTCCTCGGCCGCGAGCCTGACGCACTCGGGCATGTCGGCCAGCGCATAGCCGCCCGCCTCGTCCTCACGGCGCTTGTAGGCGGCGACAACAGCGCGGGCGGTCTCGGGGGTCATGCCACGTCCCCGATCTTCAACTGCGCTTCCTTGGCGTCCAGAGCCTTCTTGACTGCCAGCGCGTCGGCCGGGCTGTGCGCCCAAAATTCGCGCAAGGAATTCTCATTGCGAATGCGGAAGGCGTGAGCTTCTTCCGGGGTGGCCTGCTTGACGAATTCAAGGCATCTGTCGGCGATGTTGCCCATCGGCACCTTTTCCAGCTTCATCGCATCGTCGAATACCATGAGCACGCCGCGCCCACCGATACGGGCCTCCCTCTCGGACTTCTCCATTTCGCGCAGCGTTTCGGTGGCGGTCTGATCGACGGCGAGGCGCGTCATTTCTTCCTCGGAATAAATGTTGCCGAATTGGTCGGGCCATCCGGCGCGCAATGCCTGGCTTTCGGCGCATTTGGTAATCATGACGATTGGCATCTTCGCCCAATTCCCTTCGACGGACTTTTTCCCGGTTGGCGCGCGCTTGCCCTTTGCATCATCCCAGGCCCATTCATCAATGATCGGCGCAAATTCATCCCAATAGGCTTCGCCGATCACGGGATACCACTCGCCGCGATTGTCCTGCTTCCAGAGCGTGACGGTGGCCGACACGATGCCTTTCGGGTTTGCCGGCCCCTTCGAGCCGTCGTCGTATTCGATCCGCGCTGGTTCGCTCGCGGGGCGATAGTCATTGCACCGCTGCGCGAGCACGCGAAGCCCGTCGCGCGAGACGATGATACTCATCTTGCGCTTGTCAGGCTTGTCTTTGTTGTAGACGACCGCGTGGATTTGTTTGCGGAATGGGTCAAGCCCGTAGGAC
>JADFDL010000155.1 GCA_018262875.1 Rhodocyclaceae bacterium
GATCACCAAGTGCTTCCGCGACGAGGATCTGCGCGCCGACCGCCAGCCCGAATTCACCCAGGTCGATATCGAAACCTCCTTCCTGACCGAAACCGAGATCACGGCGATTATGGAGGAGTTGATTCGCGCCGTATTCAAGGAAACCCTGGACGTCGCCCTGCCCAATCCTTTTCCGCGCATCAGTCACGCCGAGGCCATTGCCCGCTATGGCTCGGACAAGCCGGATCTGCGCGTCAAGCTCGAATTCACGGAACTCACCGATCTTATGCAGACGGTGGACTTCAAGGTCTTCCGCGCCGCCGCAGAACTCGCCGACGGGCGCGTGGCGGCGCTGCGCATCCCCGGTGGCGGCAGCTTCACGCGCAAGGAGATCGACGACTACACCGCCTTCGTCGCCATCTACGGCGCCAAGGGTCTCGCCTACATCAAGGTGAACGAAAAAGCGAAAGGCATCGAAGGCCTGCAGTCGCCGATCCTGAAGTTCCTGCCGGCCGATATCGTCACGCAGATCATCGAACGCACCGGCGCCATGGATGGCGACCTGGTGTTCTTCGGCGCCGACCGTGTCAAAATCGTGAACGACGCTCTGGGCGCGTTGCGCATCAAGATCGGCCACGAGAAAGGGCCGAAGGCAGGCTACCTGGAAACCGGCTGGCAGCCGGTCTGGGTGGACGACTTCCCGATGTTCGAATACGACGAGGAAGACAAGCGCTGGGTGGCCCTGCACCACCCCTTCACTTCCCCCAAGGACGGCCACGAAGCGCTCATCGACACCGACCCCGGCAAGTGCCTGGCCAAAGCCTACGACCTGGCCCTGAACGGCTGGGAAATCGGCGGCGGCTCCGTGCGTATCCATCGCGAGGAAGTCCAGTCGAAGGTGTTCCGCGCGCTCGCCATCGGCGCCGAGGAGGCCGAGCAGAAATTCGGCTTCCTGCTCGATGCCCTCAAGTACGGCGCACCGCCGCACGGCGGACTGGCCTTCGGCCTCGACCGCATCGTCACCATGATGGCCGGTGCCGAATCCATCCGCGACGTGATTGCCTTCCCCAAGACCCAGCGTGCCCAATGCCTGCTTACCAGTGCGCCGGGGCCGGTCGACGAAAGACAGCTTCGGGAACTGCACATCCGCTTGCGCCAGACCGAACAGGCCAAAACCGCCTGATCGCCGCAGCCCGCAACTCCGATTGCGGGCTGCGCCCCTCAAGAAAATCGTCGCCGCTGCCGTATTACAAATATCTCCCTTGACGGAGCGGGCTCGTTCGCCCGCAAATAGCAGGTATGGCGGATAACGGCATTAGCGCACTTCTCATCGATCGCAGCCCTGAGATGCGGGGTAACCTGCGCGCCATGCTCGGCCAATGTGGCATCGAGGACGTCCAGCCGGCCGCCAACGCAGCAGCCGCCATCCGCAAGCTGGGGGAACGGGCGTTCGACCTCATTCTCTGCGAATACGCGCTCGGAGAGGGTCAGGACGGCCAGCACCTGCTGGAGGATCTGCGCACCCACCGCCTCATCCCGCTCTCCACACTTTTCATCATGGTAACGGCTGAGAGCAGCTACGAACGGGTAGTCAGTGCCGTCGAATTTGCTCCCAACGATTACCTGCTCAAACCCTTCACGGCCGACTCGCTTTTCCAGCGCATCGGCCGCGCCCTGGAAAAACGCGATGCCTTCATGCCAGTCTATGACCTGATCGAGATCGGCGACCTGCAGGCGGCAGCAGGGCGATGCCGGGAAGACGAATCACTCGCTCCGCAGTACGCCATCGATTTCATGCGATTGCGCGCCGAGTTGCTGGTCGCGCTGGGTCAGGCGGAAGAAGCCCAGGATATTTATCGCCGGGTGCTGGAGAGCAAAGCAGTGCCATGGGCCAGGCTCGGCCTCGCCCGAACCTTGTACATGCAGAAGCGATTCCAGGAGGCGGAAGATGACTTGCGACTGCTGGTGAAGGAAAACCGCCAGTACGTCGATGCCCACGACTGGCTGGCGCGCACACTCGAGGCCGCCGGCCGCCTGAAAGAGGCTCAGCATGCGCTGGAGGAAGCCGTAGCAGTCTCTCCCCATGCCCTGCGGCGGCTGAAGAGACTCGGCGACATCGCTCTTGAAACCGGCGACATGGTCACGGCCGAGAAAACCCTCTCCGAGGTAGTACGCAAGGGCAAATACTCGGACTTCCGCGACCCCGAACACCATGTCAAGCTGGTCAAGATCTTCGTCGCCAAAGGCGACCGCGAGCAGGCCGAAAAAACCATTCGCGACCTGGATCGCAGCATGCAGGGCATGAAGCAAACCGAAGCCTGCAGCGCGCTCTCCTCGGCCATGGTATTGAGCCAGGCGGGTGAAAAAGGCAAGGCGCTCGAAGCACTCAACCGCGCCGTCGCGGCCAGCCGAACCAATGCCGCCCTGTCCGACGATCTGAAAATAGACCTCGTCAAAACCTGCCTCGAACACCAGCAGCACGATGCTGCCGTCGAGATGATCAGCGAGGTGATGCGCAATGCCGCTGACGATCATGCGCTTGGAAAAGCCAAAAGCGTGCTGGAACAAGCGGGCCTGCAATCCATGGCTGACGAGCTGGCGCTGAAAACCCGGCAGGACGTGCTGGACCTTGTCGCCACCGGAGCGAAGCATGCCGAAAGCGGCGACTATGAAGGCGCAGTCGATTTCATGCTGCAGGCGGTGAGAAAAATGCCCGGCAACACCCAAGTCGGTCTGAATGCCGCGCTGGCCCTCCTCAAGCTCATCGAGCACCGGGGCTGGAACGAGAAATTCGCCGCACAAGTGCGCGGCCTGGTCGATCGGGCTCGCGGCAGCGATCCGTCGAACCCACGCCTAGCATCATTGACCACTTATTTCCAGAACATGCTCTCCAAGTACGGCATTCTGCGGGGGCGCTCCTGATCTCGCGTATTGCGGGATAATGCGGCATCCATTTCAGGAGTCGATCCTGTCAGCCTTGCGTCTGTTGTTGCTGGTCCTGGCCACACTGCTGTCCGGTAGCGCCTTCGCCCGCACGCCTCAGGCACCGGCCGCCGATCCCATCGCATTTTCCGATCTGCCGCATGAAGCGCACGAAACGCTGGCGCTCATCAAGCGCGGCGGCCCTCTCTCCTACCGAAAGGACGGATCAGTGTTCGGCAATTTCGAACGCCGTCTGCCCACCCGGCCGCGCGGCTATTACCGCGAGTACACCGTCCCCACCCCGGGGGCAAAAACCCGCGGCGCTCGTCGCATCGTCGCCGGACAAGGCAGCACCGGCGATGTGCGCACTTCAGGCGAGTACTATTACACCGACAATCACTACCGCAGCTTCCGGAAGATACGCGAATGAACCGCGAACAATACGAGAGGGTCCTGCGCGACATCGCCCGCGCGGGGGTCTATCACGCGCCGCAACAAGGCATGGGCGATCTGTTCGCCGCAGCCGAGGCATCCGGTTTCTCCATTTGCCGCATCGATCTTGCTCCAGTACGTGACAAGGCCGCGCTCTTTGAACACGTGGCGACCGCCCTCGAATTTCCCGACTGGTTCGGACACAACTGGGACGCGCTCGCCGACTGTCTCGGCGACCTGTCCTGGTTGCCGGCAGATGGCTTCCTCATCCTGCTGGAACACTGCGATGGGTTCAGCACCCGTCACGGCGGGGATTTCGCCATGGCGCTGCAGGTTTTTGCCGCTGCGGCAGAGGCCTGGCGCGATGAGCGCGTACCCTTCTGGGTGCTGGTGGACATACACGCCGACGGCATCGCCACTCTGCCGGGAATCGAGTGAAGAAACCGGTTTCGGTCCTCGTCCTGATCCACACGCCCGCCCTTGAGGTGTTGCTGCTCGAACGTGCTGCCCGTCCGGGATTCTGGCAATCGGTCACCGGCAGCCAGGAAGATGGCGAATCGTTGCTCGGCACCGCGGTCCGCGAAGTGGCGGAAGAAACCGGCATCGCTGCCCGGCCGGAGGACTTGTCCGATTGGAACCTGGCCAATCGCTATGAAATCTTTCCGGAATGGCGGTTTCGCTATCCGCCCGGCGTGACCGAAAACACAGAACACGTATTCAGCCTGGTGTTTCCGTCGCCGCAACCGGTCTCCGTCGCGCCCGGTGAGCACCTCGGCTACCGCTGGTTGCCCTGGCGCGAAGCAGCCCGCACTGTTTTTTCCTGGAGCAACCGGGACGCCATTCTCATGTTGCCTCGGCGTCTCAATCCGGCTTGACTGGTTTTTCCGCCAGTCTCTTCTTCAAACAATCCGGGCAGTAACAGCCCTTTCCGGTTTCCGGAAGGGAAGGCAGGTGCGGCATGTCCGCGCACCAGCAGCGCGCCCAGCCGGCATCCATCCCGCAGGTAAAGGACTGGCCGCAGCCTGGACAGGCAGGTTTTTGTTCGCAGCTATCTGACATGAAGCGATTATAAGGATTGAGCGAAGCCCCTGAAACTGTACTGCCTCCCCCTCCTCCAGTACCGGCCACTGCGGGAAGCTTCAGCTTCCCGCTTTTTTGCATAAGGCTTAGAATTCCGGCTTCACCGGAACCTAGGCCATCATGACCGACCACACCCTTTCTCCGGCAGTCGAAGCCGGCATCCTCGCCGCCGCTCTACCCTACATCCGTCGCTTCCAAGACAAGACCATCGTCGTCAAGTACGGCGGCAACGCCATGACCGACGAGAATCTGAAGCACTGCTTCGCGCGCGACGTGGTGCTGCTCAAGCTGGTCGGCATGAACCCGGTGGTGGTGCATGGCGGGGGACCGCAGATTGACGACCTGCTCAAGCGCGTCGGCAAGCAGGGCCAGTTCATCCAGGGCATGCGCGTCACGGATGCCGAAACCATGGCACTGGTCGAAATGGTCCTTGGCGGCCAAGTCAACAAGGAGATTGTCGCCCTCATCAACCGGCACGGCGGCAAGGCGGTCGGCCTCACCGGCAAGGACGGCAGCTTCATCCGTGCCAGGAAGCTGCTCATGCCGAACAA
>JADFDL010000156.1 GCA_018262875.1 Rhodocyclaceae bacterium
AAAGAAACTCCGCCTCGCCCCCTTCGCCGACAGCGTGCGCCTGCTGCACCACCCGCCGCCCGCCGTTTCGCTGGCGGAGCTGTCCGACCGCGACCACCCGGCCTGGCAGCGCATCAAGTTCGACGAGCTGCTCGCCCAGCAGCTTTCGCTGCGCCGCGCCCACGAGGCGCGCCGCGCCAAGACCGCGCCGCCGCTGCCGGCCAAGGGCGCGCTGACGAAAAAGCTCCTCGCCGCACTGCCCTTCAAGCTCACCGCCGCGCAGCAGCGCGTTTGGCGCGAGATCGCCGTCGACCTCGGCGAGAAGCATCCGATGCAGCGCCTGCTGCAAGGAGACGTCGGCAGCGGCAAGACGGTGGTTGCCGCGCTGGCCATGCTGCAGGCCGTCGAGAACGGTCACCAGGCCGCGCTGATGGCGCCCACCGAGATCCTCGCCGAGCAGCATTACCGCAAGCTCTCGCAATGGCTGGCCCCGCTTGGCCTCGAGATCGCCTGGCTCTCCGGCAGCCTGAAGAAGAAGGACAAGGCGGCGATGGCGGAAGCCATATCCTCCGGCCGCTCGCCGCTCGCCATCGGCACCCATGCGCTGATCGAGGAAGCGGTGGATTTCCGCCGCCTCGGCCTCGCCATCATCGACGAGCAGCACCGCTTCGGCGTGCGCCAGCGACTGACTTTGCGCGAGAAGGGCGCCAACCCGCACCAGCTCATGATGTCGGCGACGCCGATTCCGCGCACGCTCGCCATGAGCTACTACGCCGACCTCGACGTGTCCGTCATCGACGAGCTGCCGCCTGGCCGCAAGCCCGTGCTGACCAAGCTGGTGTCGGAGGCGCGCCGCGACGAGGTCATCGCCCGGATTCGCGACGCATGCGACGCGGGAAGGCAGGCCTACTGGGTCTGTCCGCTCATCGAAGAATCGGAAAAGCTGCAATTGCAGACGGCGGTGGATACCTTCGAGCGCCTGCGCGCCGAGCTGCCTGGAGTGAGCGTCGGCCTGGTGCACGGCCGCTTGAAGGGCGAGGAGAAGGCGCGGATGATGGGCGATTTCGCCGCGGGGCGCGTGCAGCTCCTCGTCGCCACCACGGTGATCGAGGTCGGTGTCGACGTGCCCAACGCTTCGCTGATGGTCATCGAACACGCCGAGCGCTTCGGCCTCTCGCAACTGCACCAGTTGCGCGGCCGCGTCGGCCGCGGCGCCGACGCGTCGGCCTGCATTCTGCTCTATGCCCATCCGCTCGGCGAGACGGCGCGGGCGCGCCTGAAGGTTATCTACGAGAACAGCGACGGCTTCGAGATCGCCCGTCAGGATCTGCACCTGCGCGGCCCCGGCGAATTCCTTGGCAGCCGCCAGAGCGGCGTGCCGCTGCTGCGCTACGCCGACCTCGAAGCCGACGCCGGCCTGCTCGACGCGGCGCGTGAAACGGCGGAGCGGCTGCTGCGGGAGTTTCCCGACGCCGCCGACCGGCACGTCGAGCGCTGGCTGGGCGGGCGGCGGGAACTGCTGAAAGTGTAAAATTCGCCCCATGTCCGAACTCACCCTGCGCCAGCGCCTCGACGCCTATGAACGCCTGATGCGGCTCGACAAGCCGATCGGCACGCTGCTGCTGCTGTGGCCGACGATGTGGGCGGTGTGGATCGCGGCGGAGGGTGCGCCGAGCCTGTTCCTCGTCTGGATCTTCGCGCTGGGCACGCTCTTGATGCGCTCGGCCGGCGTGGTGATGAACGACTACGCCGACCGGCATTTCGACCCGCACGTCGAGCGCACGAAGAACCGGCCGCTGGCCGCCGGCATCGTCTCCGAGCGCGAGGCGCTGCTGCTCGCGTCCGGCGTGACGCTGTGCGCCTTCCTGCTCATCCTGCCGCTGCACAAGCTGGTGTGGGCGCTCTCGGTGGTGGCGCTGTTCCTGGCGGCGAGCTATCCGCTCACCAAGCGCTTCCTCGCCATCCCGCAGGCGTATCTCGGCGTGGCCTTCGGCTTCGGCATCCCGATGGCCTTCGCGGCGCAGCTCTACACCGTGCCGCCGCTGGCCTGGGTGATGCTATTGGCCAACATCTTCTGGGCCATCGGCTATGACACCTGCTACGCCATGGTGGACCGCGAGGACGACCTGAAGATCGGCATCAGGACTTCGGCCATCACCTTCGGTCGCTTCGATGTGGCAGCGGTGATGCTCAGCTACGCGGTGACGCTGGCGATCCTCGCCTGGGTGGGGGCGCAGGCGGGGCGGGGAATTTACTTCTACGCCGGCCTGGCGGTGGCGGGCGGCATGATGCTGCGACACTATTTCTGGATCCGCGGCCGCGAGCGCATGCTGTGCTTCCGCGCCTTCCTGGACAACAACTGGGTCGGCGCGGCGATCTTCGCCGGCCTCTTCGCCGACTACGCGCTGCGCTCGGGCCGCTGGCCGACCCTCTGAGCGGCGTTCAGCGGCGTCCGCCGCCGGCCGGCGCCAGGCCCTTGCAGTCGGGCCCGAGATAGGTCATCTGCGACTCGGTCTGCATGGTGTGGCGGCCGGAAGCGTCCATTGTCGTCATGTCCATGCGGCTGCTGATGCTGTTGCCGGAGACGGTGCTCTCGCCCTTGCCGGTGGTGCGGCGCCCGTCCATCATGCAGTCGATCTCGTAGCGCGTGGTGTTGCCGCTGCGGCTCATCCTGGTCGGCTGGCAGCGGCCGTCGGGATCGACCACCGGCGTGTCGCGCCTGGCCATTTCCTCGCTGATGCACATGCGCGTGGCGCCGCCCGGGCCCATGCCGACGCCCTGCTTGCCCATCATGGCTTCCATCTGCTTGCGCTGTTCGGGCGGCAGGCTGGCCATCTGCTGCTGCATTTGCTGCATCTGCGCCCGCATGTCCTGGCCGTCGACGATCTGCCTGGTTGTTTTCATCTCCCAGAGACCGGCCTTCATGTCGCCGGCGAGGGCGAGGACGGGGGCGGCGAGCAGGGGAAGGCTGAGGATAAGAATCGTCTTTTTCATCGCGGGCTCCTTTGGGCGGTTGGGGTGGTTGACCGGCCGGAAATGGCGGCATCATTGATGCGGACATTGTGCCAGAATTGAAAACCGGCCGGACAATTGGGGTGATTACCTATCCGCGCGGCGGTTGTCCCTGATTGATCCGGCGGGGCAGCCTGTTAAGGTGCATTGCACAATGGGAGTGGTGCAGGCGAAATGATGACGGGTAGCGACGCGATGTTGCTGGGATTGGTTGCCCTGGGAGGCGCGCTGACGGTTGCGCTGATCGCCCTGGCGGCGATGCTGCTGCGCCTGCGCGAGGCGGAGCAGCGGGTGCGCGACAAGGAGGCCGCGCACTTGGGCGTGCTGGACCGCCTGCAGGAAAATGAATACCGCCTGCGCACCATCATCGAATCCGAACCCGAATGCGTCAAATTGCAGGCCGCCGACGGCACGGTGCTGGAAATCAACCCGGCCGGGCTCCGGCTGCTGGATGCCGCGCGGCCGGAGGACATCGTCGGCAAGAAGATCTACGACGTCGTCGCGCAGGAATTCAGGCATATCTACCGGGAAAACATGCGGCGCGTCTTCGAGGGCGAAGCCGCGGTCTACGAGTTCAAGTCGATCACCCTGAAGGGCCGGACGGCCTGGATGGAGACGCATGCCGTGCCCCTGCGCGATGCGCGCGGCGCGGTTTATGCTCTGCTCGGCATCACGCGCGACATCACCGAGCACAAGTGGGCCGAGGAGCAGGGGCGGCGCCACCAGACGGAACTGGCGCGGGTGGCCCGCCTGTCGACCATGGGCGAAATGGCCACCGGCCTGGCCCATGAACTCAACCAGCCGCTGTCGGCGATTGCCAACTTCGCGCGCGGCTGCATCCGCCGGCTGCGCAGCGGCGACATGGCGCCGGCCGACATGATCGAGCCGCTCGAGGAGGTCTGCGAGCAGGCGGAGCGGGCCGGCGAGATCATGCGCCATGTGCGCGATTTCGTCCGCAAGAGCGAGCCGAGGATGACCGCCGTCGACATCAACCAGGTGGTGCGCAGCGTGGTCAAGTTCACCGAACTCGAAGCGCGCCAGCATGAAACCATCGTGACGCTCCAGTTGGCGCCCCAGCAGCCCCGGGTATGGGCCGACTCCATCATGGTCGAGCAGGTGATCTGCAACCTCGTGCGCAACGCCATGGAGGCGATGGCCGAGACGCGATCGATGCGCCGCGAGGTCATGATCCGCACCGTGCCGCACGGCGAGGATGCCATCGAAATCGAGGTCGTCGATACCGGCCCCGGCATCGACGGCGCGGTCATCGACCAGGTCTTCGACCAGTTCTTCACCACCAAGCCGGAAGGCGTCGGCATGGGCCTGTCGATCAGCCGCTCGATCGTCGAGTCGCACGGTGGCAGCATCCGCGCCGAATCGCGGGCGGGCGGCGCCACCTTCCGCTTCACCCTGCAGGCCATACCGCTCAGATTGAGCAACGATGAGCGACGCTACAGTATTCATAGTTGACGACGACCAGGCTGTCGCCCGCAGTCTGCGCTGGCTGATCGAGACGGTGCGGCTGAAGGTCGAGACCTTCGCTTCCGCCCAGGCGTTTCTCGACGGCTACGATGCCGCGAAGCCGGGTTGCCTGGTGCTCGATGTGCGCATGCCGGGGATGAGCGGCCTGGAGCTGCAGGAGCGTCTCGCCGCGCGGCGCACCCACCATGTGCCGATCATCTTCATCACCGGCCACGGCGACGTGCAGATGGCGGTGCGCGCCGTTCAGGCCGGCGCCTTCGATTTCGTCGAGAAGCCGTTCAACGACCAGGACCTGCTCGACCGCATCCAGCGCGCCATCGCCTTCGACACCGAGCAGCGCGTCAGGGAAGGACAGCGCGCGCAACTGCGTGCGCTCTTCGACAGCCTGACGCCGCGCGAACGCGAGGTGCTCGACCGGGTGGCGGAGGGGCTGTCCAACAAGGCCGTCGCCAATTCG
>JADFDL010000157.1 GCA_018262875.1 Rhodocyclaceae bacterium
GTCGATCACCATCCAGAGCCTGAACGCCATATCGGGTTACGCCTCCCTCAACTGGGTCCTGTTCGACCCCGCGGTCATCCCCTCCTACCGCCAGGCGCTCTTCGCCGACCGGGGGCAGCGCTATTCCGCGGCCGACGTCCGCCGCCGTCTTTCGTTCGAAGTGGCCGCCGCCTACCTGACCACCCTGACCATGGACCAGGTGCTCGAGGCTGCTGGCCGCCGTCTGGAGTATGCCGGCAAGACCCTGGACGCGGCCCGCGCCCGCTACGCCGCCGGTCTGGTCTCGGTGAACGACGTCACTCGTGCCGAACTGGAATACGCCATGGCCGAGATGGGGAGCACACAGGCCCAGGGCGAAGTGCAGACGGCCTACCTGCAGCTGGGCTTTTTGCTCGACACGGTCATCGACGGCAAATTAACCTCCCCCGAATTGCTGCTGGCCCAGGCCGAGTTGCCGGCGGCAGGCGCTGACGACCTGCTCCCCGGGGCCCGGGAGCGGCGACTGGACCTGCGTGCCCTTGCCTGGAACGCCAGGGCCCAGCATGCGCTGGTCCTGGAGCCGAAGCTCGAGTGGCTGCCCAGCCTGAGCCTTACCGGCCAATATCGCTATACCAACGAGGCGGGGCTGACCGGCAGGTCGACCAACTGGTCGGCAGGCCTGGTCCTCAGCTGGCCGCTGTTCGACGGTTTCGGCCGCTTCGGATACCACAAGGAACGGAAAGCGCAGGCCCGCCTGGCCGACCTCGACCTGCGCGCGGCCGGTCGCCAGCTGGACCTCGAGGTCCGCGACAGCCTGGTCTCGCTCTCCAGCCAGCAGGCCTCGCTGAAGATGGCCCTGGTGGCCCTGGAAGCGGCGCGCAAGAATGCCGCCGAAACCGCGGAGCTGTACCGCCAGGGCTTGAGCAACGCCCTGCAGGTGGCCGATGCCAATGTCAGTCTGTTCGAAGCCGAGGTGGAGGTGGCACGCCAGCGCAACGGTCTGGCCCTGGCCCTGCTCAACCTGCGTGCCGCCCAGGGGCTTGACCCCTTCGGCAAGGAGCCGATACGATGAGATCGACTAAAATATTTTCGCTCTGGCTGCTTTTGGCGGCCCTGCTGCTCGTTCCCGTCGCCTGCAAGAAGGAGACCGCCGCCGGCGGCAAGGGCGCCGGCGCCCGGGGCGCGAACATGCAATTCCCGGTGGAGACGGTGCGGGTGCAGGAGCGCGACGCGGTCTTTACCCTGAACGCCGTGGGCTCGGTCGAGGCCTTCGAAAAGGTCCAGGTCACGGCGCGCGTCGCCGGTGTGGTCGAGAAGGTGCAGTTCGCCGAAGGCAGCCGCGTGGGCGGCGGGCAGGTGCTGGTCGAGATCGAGCCGCAGCGCTACACGCTGGCCGTGGCCTCGGCCCAGGCCGTCCACAACAAGGCCGTCGCCTCGCGCAGTGATGCCGAGGCCGGGCTGAAGCGCCGTGAAACCGTGGACAAGCAGAACCCCGGGCTGATCCCGGGCGAGGAGATCGAGGCCTGGCGCACCAAGGTGCTGGTGGCCGCTGCCGAAATGGCCCAGACCAACGCCGCGCTGAATCAGGCCCAGCTTAACCTGCATGACGCCTATGTGCGGGCCCCGGTCGGCGGCGTCGTGCAGACGCGCACCGTGCAGACCGGCCAGTACGTCCAGCCCGGCTCGGTGCTGGCTACGCTGGTGCGCCGCGATCCGTTGCTGCTGCGCTTCCAGGCGACCGAGAGCGATGCCGTCCGCCTGCAGCCCGGCGTGAAGGCCTACTTCACGGTGCGCGATAGCGACCGGCAGTACCAGGCGCGCATCATCCATGTCGCCGCCTCCACTGAGGAAAGCACGCGCATGGTGGCCGTCACCGCCGAGGTCATTGACAAGGACAAGGACACCCTGCGCTCCGGCTCATTCGCCGAGGTGCGGGTGCCGGTGGGCGGCTCCCGCCCCCTGCCAGTCGTGCCGCAGACGGCCATCCGCCCCAGCGAGAAGGGCTTCTTGGCTTTCGTGGTGGAGAACGGTAAGGCCGTCGAGCGCATCCTGACACCCGGCATGCGCACCGCCGACGGCAATGTGGAGGTCCTCTCCGGGCTGAAGACCGGAGACCTGCTGGTGGTGCGCGGCGCCGAGGCGCTGAGCGATGGAGTGCCGGTTCGCCTGGCCGCCACCCTGCCGGCCAGCAAGAAAGGCCAAAACAAGCCTGGCAAGTGACCATGGCGCGCTGCCAAGGAGCCGGAACATGAAAATCACCGAGATTTGCGTCAAGAAGCCCGTGCTGGCCTGGATGATGATGGCCGCCACCATTGTTTTCGGCCTGGTGGCCGGCTCGCGCATCGGCATCAGCCAGTTCCCCGACGTCGATTTTCCCAACATCTCGGTTTCGGTCACCTGGGAGGGCGCCGCGCCCGAAGTCATCGAGAACGACGTGGTGGAAGTTTTGGAGGAAGCGCTGATCCAGGTCGAGGGCGTCAAGACCATCACCTCGTCGTCGCGCATGGGCGGCGCCAATATCACACTGGAAATGAATCTGTCGCGTAACGTCGACCTGGCCCTGCAGGACGTGCAGAGCAAGGTGTCGCAGGCCCAGCGCCGCCTGCCCCGGGACATCGACCCGCCGGTCATCTCCAAGAGCAACCCCGAGGACCAGCCGATCATGATGGTCGCTCTCTCCGGCCCCTACCCGCAGCGCGTGCTGAGCGACTACATGCGCTACCGCCTGAAGGAGAAGCTGCAGACCATCCCCGGCGTGGGCGAGATCCAGGTAGGCGGCGTTGAGCGCAACGTGCGCCTGTGGCTCGACGCCAGCAAGATGGATGCCCGCCAGGTAACGGTCAGCGACGTTCTCGGCGCCCTGCAGCGCGAGCACATTGAGATCCCGGCCGGCCGGTTGGAGACAGCGGGGCGCGAGGTCAACATCCGCGTTTTGGGCGAGGCCCTGGACCTGGAGACCTTCCGCCACATCGTAATCCGCGAGAACGAGGGCAGTCCCGTATATATCAGCGACGTAGCCCTGGTCGAGGACGGCTTCGAGGACGTGCGCCGCATCCAGCGCGTCAACGGCGTGCCGGCGCAGGGGGTGAGCATCAAGAAGCAGCGCGGCGCCAACGCCGTGGCCGTGGCCAAGCAGGTGCGTAAGGTGCTGGCTGAATTTCAGAAATACCTTCCGGAAGGAATGAACGTCGGGGTCAACTTCGACTCCACCAAGTTCATAGAAGAGTCGGTGCAGGAGATCCAGCTCGAGTTGCTCCTCTCGGTCCTGCTCACCGCCCTGGTCTGCTGGATGTTCCTCGGCTCCTTCTCCTCCACGCTCAATGTCATCATGGCCATCCCCATGTCGCTGTTGGGTACCGTGGCCATCATCTACTTCCTGGGCTTCACCTTCAACACCTTCACCTTGCTGGCCATGGCCCTGGCCGTGGGCATCGTGGTCGATGACGCCATCATGGTCATGGAGAATATCTACCGCCACGCCGAAAGCGGCAAGGACCTGGTCCGCGCCGCCCTGGAAGGGACCCATGAGATCGCCTTCGCGGCGCTGGCCGCCACCCTGGCGGTGGTGGCCATCTTCATCCCCGTGGTCTTCGTCTCCGGCGTCATCGGCCGTTTCTTCCTGCAGTTCGGCGTCACCCTGTGCCTGGCCGTCCTCCTCTCCTACGTCGAGGCAATCACCCTGGCCCCGGCCCGCTGCTCGCAATTCCTGCAAACCTCGCGCAGCGGCCGCAGCCGTGTCGGCCTGTTCGTGGACAAGGCCTTCGGCCGCCTGGAGAACTTCTATGCCCGGGTGCTGAAGAAGAGCCTGAAGCGCCCCGGGCTGATCCTGATCGCCGCCCTGGTCCTCTTCCTGGCCTCGCTGGGGGTCTTCCTGATCATGCCCAGCGAGTTCGTCCCCTCGCAGGACCAGAGCCTGGTCATGGTGCGCCTGCAGACGGCGATCGGCTCGAGCCTGCAGGAGACCGACAAGATGGTCAAGCGGGCCGAGGCCATCCTCGCGGCCAAGTCCGAGGTGACGCGCATGTTCGGCATGGTCGGAGGCTGGGGCGGCAGCGTCAGCCAGGGTTTCCTCTATGTAAGCCTGGTGCCGCCCAAGGAACGCCATCTGACCCAGGCGCAGTTCTCCCAGCAGCTGCGCCGCGAGCTCAACTCGATCCCCGGCATGCGCGCCGTCATCCAGGACCTGTCGCAGGCGGGCTTCACCGCCCAGCGCGGCTTCCCGGTGGAATTCTCGGTGCGTGGCCCCGACTGGGACAAGCTGATCTCCCTGAGCCGGGACATGATGACGCGCCTGGCCGCCAGCGGCCTGGTGGTCGACCTGGACACCGACTACCAGCTGGGCATGCCCGAGCTGCGCATCACGCCCAATCGCGCCCGCATCTCCGACATCGGCGTGTCGGTCGACGACGTGGCTACCGCGCTGAATGCCCTGGTCGGCGGCGTGCGCGCCGGCAAGTACAGCACCGGCGGCCGGCGCCTGGACGTGCGCGTCAAGCTGCTGGCCTCGCAGCGTTCGCGTCCCGAGGACCTGGCGCGCCTGCAAGTGCGCACGCGCTCCGGCCAGCTGGTGCCGCTCTCGGCGCTGGTCGCCTACGAGGAGCAGCCCGCCCTGCAGGCCATCACCCGCCGCGACCGCGAGCGGGCCATCACCATCTTCGCCAACGTGGCCCCCGGGCACTCGCAGGACGAAGCGCTGAAAGCGGTGGAGGCGATAGGCCGCGATCTGCCGGTCAACTACCGCGCCGTGCTGGGCGGGGCCAGCGTCGCCTTCCGGGAGTCGAGCAGCAGTCTGCTCTTTGCGCTGTTCATGGGCATCCTCATCGCCTACATGATCCTGGCCTCGCAGTTCAACTCCTATTTGCACCCGGTCACGGTCATCACCATACTGCCGTTGT
>JADFDL010000158.1 GCA_018262875.1 Rhodocyclaceae bacterium
GGTCAGCGTGACGATGGGCACGTCGTCGATGCCCTTCGGCTTGATGATCGGCTCGCCGATGCCGAGCTGCGGCGAGACCCAGTCGCGGTTGGAATTCACCGTGTCGTAGAGGCGCACCAGCGCCTGGATCGGGTCTTCGCCGACGACGTACTGCACGGTGATGACGGCCATGCCGGGGCGCGAGACGGAGTACACGTGCTCGATGCCGGCGATGCGCGAGAGCACCTGCTCGGCCGGCCGCGCCGCCAGGTTCTCGACGTCGCGCGCCGAGGCGCCCGGAAAGGGGATGAAGACGTTGGCCATCGTCACGTTGATCTGCGGCTCCTCTTCGCGCGGCGTCACCAGCACGGCGAACAGGCCGAGCAGGAAGGCGATCAGCGCGATGAGCGGCGTCATTTGCGAGCGCTGGAACAGAGCGGCGATTTTTCCGGAGATGCCCATTCGTCTTTATCTACTGGAATAAAAGGAGCGCAGGGACGGGATCAGAGGAAGGAGGAGGGAGGAAACCCCTGCCCCGTTTGAATCCCTGCGCTCACTAGCCTTTAAGGTGCAGGGCGAGCCACGATGCCCGCCTTGACCGGATCAAGTGCGACCTTTTCGCCGGCGGAGAGGCCCGCCAGCACTTCGTGGAAGCTGCCCGGAGTTTGGCCACCTATGGTGAAGGGCTCGGAGAGCCGCACCTGGCGCAGGCGCGCCGCGTTCTTCTCGTCGATGACGTACACCGCCGTCACCTCGCCCCGGCGCAGCACGGCCGCGGCGGGCACCAGCAGCTTCTTCGCCTTGCCGGTGACGAAGTGGGCGCGGGCGAACATGCCGGGAATGATGCCCGGCTGGTTGTCGGGCAGATACACCCGCGCCTGCACGGTGTGGGTGCGCGGGTCGGCGGCGGGGAAAACTTCGACCTTCGCCGCGTCCACCCATTTGCCGCTCTCGGGGAATTCCACCTTGGCGCGCAGGTTGGCGCGCACTTCGGCGAACTTGTACTGCGGAATGCTGGCGGTGACGCGCAGGCCCTTCGGATCGTAGACCGTCATCAGCGGCTTGCCCGGCACGGCCATCTCGCCGGCCTCGGTGTGCCGCTGGGCGACGAAGCCCGTCAGCGGCGAGACGATGCTGGCGTGGCTGGCGGCGGCGCCGGCGGCGCCGCTGCCGGCTTGCGCCGCACGGTAGTCGGCCTCTGCCTTGTCGAGGGCGGCCTTGCTGATGAACTTCTGCGCGTGCAGATTCTTCGTGCGCTCGTAGTGGGCCCTGGCGTTGGACAGCGTCGCCTGGCTGGCGGCGTAGCCCTCGGCGGCCTCGCGCGCATCGATGCGCATGAGGAGCTGGCCCTGCTTCACCGCGTCGCCGGCATCGGCGCGCACTTCCATGACGCGGCCCGGCACCTGGGCGGCGATGACAGCCTGCTTCACCGCTTCGACGACGGCTTCGGCGGGCCAGGTCAGCTCGATCTCGCGCAGCTCGACCGTGGCGGTCGCCGGCGGTGTTGCCTGGGCAAAAGTCAGTCCCGGCAGGACGGCAGCTGCGAGAATAAGGAGGCGGCGTTTGGATGGCATGAGTGAAATATTAGTGTTTTCTTATATTCATGTCAACGGTCAGGGTCAATGTTGCTTCATGACTTTAATCCGCGAACCCAATCAAATCAATTGCTTGAAAAAAACGAGCCTGCGCCATGGGATGAAATGACGCACCAATATAGTGAGAAGCCCCACAAAATGCACTGATTCGGTGCGTATCGGCGGTAAAATCCGCCCCCGCGGCATTTGAGGGGGAGACGCCATGCCCGTTCTGCCGAGAGTTCGCTTCATTCAGATTTCAGATTAGTGGAGAGCCTTCATGAAATACAAGAAACTCGACGACTTCCTGGCCTACGTCGAGGCACGCGACAAGAATCAGCCAGAGTTCCTGCAGGCCGTGGAGGAAGTCATGGGCAGCTTGTGGAATTTCATCGAGCGCCATCCCCGCTACGCCGACGCCGCGCTGCTCGAGCGCCTGGTCGAGCCGGAGCGCGTGATCCAGTTCCGCGTCTCCTGGGTGGACGACCGCGGCGAGACGCACACCAACCGCGCCTTCCGCGTGCAGCACAGCTCGGCCATCGGCCCGTTCAAGGGCGGCATGCGCTTCCATCCTTCGGTGAACCTGTCGATCCTGAAGTTCCTCGCCTTCGAACAGACCTTCAAGAACGCGCTGACCACGCTGCCGATGGGCGGCGGCAAGGGCGGCTCGGACTTCGACCCGAAGGGCAAGAGCCGCAATGAAGTGATGCGCTTCTGCCAGGCGCTGATCGTCGAACTGTTCCGCCACCTCGGCCCGGACACCGACGTGCCGGCCGGCGACATCGGCGTCGGCGGCCGCGAAGTCGGCTTCATGGCCGGCATGATGAAGAAGCTCTCCAACAACGCCGCCTGCGTGTTCACCGGCAAGGGCATGTCCTTCGGCGGCAGCCTGATCCGCCCGGAAGCCACCGGCTACGGCCTGGTGTACTTCGTCGACGACATGCTGAAGACGCGCAAGGACGGCTTCGAGGGCAAGACGGTCTCGCTCTCCGGCTCGGGCAACGTCGCGCAATACTCGGCAGAGAAGCTGATCGAGCTCGGCGCCAGGGTGGTGACGGTCTCCGACTCCGGCGGCACGGCGTATGACAAGGCCGGCATGAACCGCGAGAAGCTCGATGCGCTGATGAGCATCAAGAACGACCACTACGGCCGCGTCGACGAGTTCGCCAAGAAGTTCGGCCTCGATTACCTGCCCGGCAGGACGCCGTGGCACATCCCGGCCGACATCGCCCTGCCCTGCGCCACCCAGAACGAGCTGAACGACGAGGACGCCAAACTGCTGGTGAAGAACGGCGTCAAGTGCGTGGCCGAAGGCGCCAACATGCCGTCCACCCTGGAGGCCGTCGAGGTCTTCATCAAGGCCGGCATCCTCTACGCGCCGGGCAAGGCCAGCAACGCCGGCGGCGTCGCCACCTCCGGCCTGGAGATGACGCAAAACGCCCAGCGCCTGCCGTGGCTGCGCGAGGAAGTCGACGGCCATCTGAAGGGCATCATGCACGAGATCCACTGCAACTGCGCGCAGTACGGCAGCGGCAAGGATGGTTTCATCAACTACGTCGACGGCGCCAACATCGCCGGTTTCGTCAAGGTTGCCGATGCCATGACACAGCAGGGCATATACTAGGCCCGACGCGCTGCAAGAACCCGGACGTCCTCCAGGCGCCCGGGTTCCGCTTCACCTTCTTTACCGTCGCGCGTTCCAGGAGAGCAACGATGCGCGCGATCTTCACCCCGCTCCTTTTATCGATTTTCCTTGCCGGAATACCGGCGACGGCCGCCGAGCCGCCGGCCTGGTTCAAGGAATCCTTCCTCGACATGCGCGAGGACGTCGCCGAGGCGGCGAAGTCCGGCCGACGCCTGATGCTGTATTTCCACCAGGACGGCTGCCCCTACTGCGACAAGCTGCTGCGGGAGAACTTCGGCGACCGCGCCATCGCCGACAAGACGCGCAGGCACTTCGACGTCATTGCCCTCAACCTGTGGGGCGACCGCGAGGTGACCGACTTCGCCGGCAAGCCGACGACGGAAAAGGAATTCGCCAGGGCGCTGCGCGTGCAGTTCACGCCGACCCTGCTGATGCTCGACGAAAAGGGCGGCACGGCGCTGCGCCTGAACGGCTACGTGCCGCCGCACCAGTTCCACGTCGCGCTCGACTACGCCGGCGGAAAGCTGGAAAAGAAACAGGCCTACACCGACTACCTGCTCGCGCGCGCGCCCGAATCGGCGAGCGGCAAGCTGCACGAGGCGCCCTGGCTGATGAAGGCGCCGCTGGATTTATCGAAGCGCGACCGCCGGCCGACGCTGGCGATCTTCGAGCAGAAGGTGTGCGCGGGTTGCGACGAGACGCACGCCGAGGGCTTCCCGCGGCCGGAGGTGGCGGCGCTGCTGAAGCGCTTCCGCGCGGCGCGGGTGGACATCGCCGCGAATGAGGCACTGAAGACGCCGGACGGAAAATCCCTGCCGATGCGGGAATGGTCGAGAAAAATGAAGATCGCCTACACGCCGAGCTTCGTCTTCTTCGACGCTTCAGGCCAGGAAGTCTTCCGCGTCGAGGGCTATCTGCGCCCCTTCCACCTCGCCTCCTCGCTCGACTACGTCGCCTCCGGCGCCTACAGGAAGCAGCCGGAGTTCCAGCGCTTCATCGAGGCGCGCGCCGCGGCGCGGCGCGCGCAGGGGGAGAGGATCGAGCTGATGAAGTAAGGCGTCAGTCCGGCGCGCGCCAGACGTTGCGACAGCCCGTCTCCCGCACGAAGAAGGTCGCCACCGCGCCCATCGCGGCAAAGGCGGCCATCAGCAGCAGCCCGGTACGGTAGTCGGCGGCGGAATACAGGCGGGCGCCGCCGTCCATGGCGCCCTGCCAACTGCGGTCCATGACCCAACCGACCAGCGGCTGCAGGATGGCCGGGCCGAGGAAGACGCCGACGTTCACCACGCTGGTGGCCATGCCGGAGAGCAGCGGCGGATTGACTTCCTTGGCGCAGGCCCAGGACAGCGTCAGGCTCGCCGTCACCGTGCCCATGGCAAAACACAGAGCGTAGGTGGCGGACGGCGGCAGCGCGCCCGCACCGAGCCAGAACCACCAGCCGAGTGCGTGCAGGATGGCGCCGCCGATCATCAGCGGCTTGCGTCGCTTCATGCGGTCGGACAGCGGCCCGATGACGAGACAGCCGACGGCGAAGCCGCCGAAATAGACGCTGAGGTGATTCGAGGCCGCCGTCCGGGTGAGGCCGTGCACTTGCGTCAGATACGGCACGGCCCACAGCCCGGCGAAGGCGAAGAAGCTGCCGGCGACGCCAAAATTGACGAAGAAGCCGGG
>JADFDL010000015.1 GCA_018262875.1 Rhodocyclaceae bacterium
GGGGCCACACAATCGGCCCACGTCAAAAACACGATTTTTGCGGAGGAGACATTCCATGGCGGAGATCGCCACCCCGGTTCGTTCCGAGCCGGCAGCCGACACCACGCTCGACACCAAGTACACCCTCGAAGCCGGCCGCGTCTACCTGACCGGCACCCAGGCCCTCGCCCGCTTGCCGATGATGCAACGGGAACGGGATCTCGCCGCCGGACTCAACACCGCCGGCTTCATCTCCGGCTATCGCGGCTCGCCGCTGGGCGGGCTCGACCAGACGCTGTGGCGCGCGAAAAAACATCTCGACGCCCACCACATCAAATTCCAGCCGGGCGTGAATGAGGACCTCGCCGCCACCGCCATCTGGGGCACGCAGCAAGTCAATCTTTTCCCCGGCGCGAAGTACGACGGGGTGTTCTCGATGTGGTACGGCAAGGGCCCGGGCGTCGACCGCTGCGGCGATGTCTTCCGCCACGCCAACGCCGCCGGCAGTGCGCAGCACGGAGGCGTGCTGGTGGTGGCCGGCGACGACCACGCCGCGCGCTCCTCCACCGTGCCGCACCAGACCGAGCACGCCTTCAAGGCGGTAATGATGCCGGTGCTGGCGCCCTCCGGCGTGCAGGACTACCTCGACCTCGGCCTGCACGGCTGGGCCATGTCGCGCTACTCCGGCTGCTGGGTGGCCTTCAAGGCGGTGGCCGACACGGTCGAGTCCTCCGCCTCGGTTTACGTCGATCCGCATCGCGTTCAGATCGTCCTGCCCGACACCGCGCTGCCGCCGGGCGGGCTCAACATCCGCTGGCCGGACGACCGCTTGGTGCAGGAAGAGCGCCTGCTGCACCACAAGCTCTACGCCGCCCTGGCCTATGCCCGCGCCAACAAGCTCAACCAGATCGTCATCGACAGCCCGAACCGGCGCCTGGGCATCATCACCTGCGGCAAGTCCTACCTCGATGTGCGCCAGGCCTTCGACGACCTCGGCATCGACGACCGGCTCGCCGCCGAGATCGGCATCCGCCTCTACAAGGTCGGCATGGTGTGGCCGCTGGAATCCGAAGGCGTGCGCCAGTTCGCCGAGGGGCTGGAGGAGATCCTCGTCGTCGAGGAGAAGCGCCAGCTCATCGAATATCAATTGAAGGAGGAGCTCTACAACTGGCGCGAGGACGTGCGCCCCCGCGTCATCGGCAAGTTCGACGAGAAGGGCGAATGGGCGCAGCCCCACGCCGACTGGCTGCTGCCGGCCTGCGGCGAGCTGACGCCGGCCATGATCGCCCGCGTCATCGCCGCGCGCATCGGCCGCTACGTCACCTCGGACCGCATCCAGGCGCGCCTCACCTTCCTCGAGGCCAAGGAGCGGGCGCTTGAGAAGACGATCGTCCCGATGCAGCGCATCCCGCATTTCTGCTCGGGCTGCCCGCACAACACTTCGACGCGCGTGCCCGAGGGCAGCCGCGCGCTCGCCGGCATCGGCTGCCATTTCATGGCGACCTGGATGAACCGCTCCACCGCCACCTTCTCGCACATGGGCGGCGAGGGTGCCGCCTGGGTCGGCCAGGCGCCGTTCACGGAAACGCGCCACGTCTTCGCCAACCTCGGCGACGGTACCTACTTTCACTCGGGCCTGTTGGCAATTCGCCAGGCGGTCGCCGCCGGGCATCCGATCACCTACAAGATCCTCTACAACGACGCCGTCGCCATGACCGGCGGCCAGCCGGTGGACGGCAACCTCAGCGTGCCGCAGATGGCGCACCAGCTCCAGGCCGAAGGCGTCAAGAAAATCGTCGTCGTCACCGACGGCACCGAGCGCGCCTATGCCGACTCCGACTTGCCGCAGGGCGTGCCGATGCGCCACCGTGACGAGCTGGACCTCGTCCAGCGCGAACTGCGCGAATTCCCCGGCGTCTCGGCGCTGATCTACGACCAGACCTGCGCGGCGGAAAAGCGCCGGCGCAGGAAGCGCGGCAAGTTCCCCGACCCGACGCGGCGCGTCTTCATCAACGAAACTGTCTGCGAGGGCTGCGGCGACTGTTCGGAAAAGTCCAACTGCCTGGCCGTCTCGCCGGCGGAAACCGAGTTCGGCAGGAAGCGCGCCATCGACCAGTCCGCCTGCAACAAGGACTACACCTGCCTGAACGGCTTCTGCCCCAGCTTCGTCACCGTCGAGGGCGGCCGGCTGAAGAAGGGCAAAGCCATGGCGGTCGGCGAGAGCGGCTTCGCCGCCCTGCCCGAGCCGCAGATTGCCGGGACGAAGGAGCCCTGGGGCATTCTCATCACCGGCGTCGGCGGCACCGGCGTCATCACCATCGGCGCCCTGATCGGCATGGCGGCGCACCTCGACGGCAAGGGCGTCACGGCGCTGGACATGACCGGCCTGGCGCAGAAATTCGGCGCCGTCTTCTCGCACGTGCGCATCGCCGAGCGGCCGGAGGACATCCACGCCGTGCGGGTGGCCGCCGGCGAGGCCGACGCCCTCATCGGCGGCGACATCGTCGTTTCGGTCAGCACCGAAACCCTGGCAAAGCTGCAAGCGGGCGTGACGCGCGCCGTCGTCAATTGCACGGAAACACCGACATCGGAGTTCATCCACAATCCCGACTGGCAGTTCCCGCTGGAGAAAATGCAGCGGACCATCCTGGAGGCGACCGGCGAGGGCCGTGCCGATTTCATGGACGCCAACGGCCTTGCGACGACGCTGATGGGCGACGCCATCTTCGGCAACCTGATCCTGCTCGGCCATGCGTGGCAGCAGGGCCTGGTGCCGGTTTCCCTGGCGGCGGTGCAGCGGGCCATCGAACTCAACGGCGTGGCGGTGGAAGCCAACCTGAAGGCCTTTCTCTGGGGCCGGCGCGCCGCCCACGACCGCGCCGCTGTGGAACGCTTCGCCCGGCCGGCCGGCGTCGTCGAACTGCCCCGCGCGCAAACGCTGGACGACCTCGTCGACCGTCGCGTGAAATTTCTCACCGACTACCAGGACGCCGCCTACGCCGTCCGCTACCGGGCCCTGGTAGACGAGGTGCGCACGGCGGAAGCGCCGCTCGGCTCGACGCGGCTCGCCGAGGCGGTGGCGCACAACTACTTCAAGCTGCTGGCGATAAAGGATGAATACGAGGTGGCGCGGCTGCATGCCGATCCGGCCTTCCACGCCCGCATCGCCGCCACTTTCGAAGGCGACTACCACCTGAATTTCCATCTGGCGCCGCCATTGCTGGCGAAAACCGATCCTGTCACCGGTCTGCCGAAGAAGCGCGCCTACGGGCCGTGGATGCTGACGGCGTTCCGCTGGCTGGCAAAGCTGAAGCTTCTCCGCGGCAGTGGTTTCGACGTCTTCGGAAAATCGGCGGAGCGCCGGATGGAACGGCGCCTCATCGCCGAGTACGAAGAGGACATCGCCGAACTCCTTGTCCGCCTGAAAGCGACGAATCTCGATACCGCCGTCGCGCTGGCCAGCCTGCCCGAGCATATCCGCGGCTTCGGCCACATCAAGTTGCGTTCGGCCGAGACCGCGCGAGAGAAACGCGAGGCCCTGATGACTGGGCTGCGCGTCGCGCCCGCCGCCAAGGCCGCCTGAGGATCTGGCTTGGCGGCACTCAAGGCGCTGGCCTCACAACTGATCGCCTGGGTGCTGGCCGGAGTCGGCTGGAGCCTGCTCGGTCAGCCTCTTGCACCATCGCTCACCCTGGCGGTTCTCCAGGCGGCCCTCGCCGCGAGCATCGGTGCGCTGCTCAGATCGGAGCGCTGGTGGATCGCCATCCATCTCCTGTTTTCGCCGGCGCTCGTCGCTGCGCTGCGCCTGGATCTGCCGCCAAGCCTGTATCTCGCCGTATTGGCGGGACTGACTTTTGTTTTCTGGACCACGTTTCGCGGCGAAGTGCCGCTTTTCCTCAGCAACCGCACCACCGCGGAAGCCGTGCTCGGCCTGTTGCCACGGACGAACGGCCTGAAGGTGATCGATCTCGGCGCCGGCACCGGCGGCCTGCTGCGCCAACTGGCGCAGGCGCGGCCGGATGCCCGCTTCACCGGCGTCGAACACGCCCCGCTGCCCTGGCTGGCCGCTCGAATGAATGCGCGCGGCCTGGCCAACCTCGCCATCGAGCGCGGCGACATCTGGCGCCGGCCGCTCGCCGGGCAGGACGTCGTGTATGTATTCCTGTCGCCCCGTGTCATGCCCCGCCTGTGGGAAAAGGCCCGTGCCGAAATGCGCCCCGGCACGCTGCTGGTCAGCAGCAGTTTCCCGGTGCCGGACATTGCCCCTGAACAAGTGATCGAGGTTCCCGACCGGCGCGGTACGCGCCTTTTCTGCTACCGGATGTAAAAGGGATTTACCGGAATAGCTGGCAATTCCGGCCTCAATTCGCCATATTGGAATGGCGCCCGCCGGAAAATAATGCATCCATCACCAAGGATTTGTTATGGCTGAAATCGTCTGCATCATCGGCAACAAGGGCGGCACGGGGAAGACCACCCTCTCGCACATGCTGTGCCAGGGCTTGGGGCTGCTCGGCCAGCGCGCGGTTTGCGTACTGACCGACACTCACCGCGAGCCGCTCGACCCCGAGGGGCGACGCTACCTGGTTGCCGACGCGCGCACGCGAGAAGCGCTGGGCAAGGTGGTGGACAAGATTCAGGCCCTGAAGGGCTGGCTCGGTGTCATCGATGGCGGCGGCAATCGCAGCGAAATGGATCGCAAGCTCTACAGCCTGGCCTCCGTCGTGCTGTTGCCCTTCCGCGATTCGCACGAGGACATCCGCACGGTCATCCAGGATCTGGAGACCTTCCCGCGCGCCTGGGCCATCCCTTCGCAGTGGCCGACCAATCCCTGGCAGCAGGAAGCGGCGGAAAAGACCATTCGCGAACAGCTCGGCAAATACGCCGACCGCCTCCTGCCGCCGATCAACACCCTGTCGGCGAGCAAGTTGCTGCTGCAGACCAACATCCCGGACAAGCTGCCGACGCCGCTCGGCAACGCCTGCCGCGCCCTGGCCTACCAGGTGCTGGACATGCTGGAGATTGCCTGCGAAGCGCCGGCGGAAGAAATCGAGGATGAAGTCGGCGGGGAAAGCCGCCACGGAACCGCCGTCTCGCCTGCCGCGGAGGCCTTCGATCCCGCTGCCGGCATCGATGTCCCCGGCCCTGTGCGGCACTGAAGCCGGTTACAGCTTGCCGCGCTGACGCTGGAACAGGGCGATCGCTTCCGCCCGGCTGACGACGCCCATCTTGCGGAAGATCTTCGAGACGTGGACCTTCACCGTGCCCTCGGTCAGGCCCAGCAAATCCCCGATCTCGCGGTTGGACTTGCCCTCCCGCAGAAGCTCGGCCACGCGTCTCTGGCCTTCCGTCAGGCCATGGCGATCGGCCTGGGTGCGGGTGCGGCCGAGCCCGCTGCTCAGGCTTACCGACAGTTTGTCATGCAGATGGGGGGGCAGGTAGATCTCGCCTTCCAGAACCCGCCTGAGCGCCTCCAGCAGCGTGTCGCCGTCACCGGACTTGGTCACATAGCCGGCGGCCCCCAGGCGCATGGCGCGATTGACGGTATCGAGATCGTCGAGCGCGGAGAGCACCACCACGGGCACGGCGGGGAAACGCTTGCGCAGAATGCCCAGCAGCGAAAGGCCGTTGGTGCCCGGCAGCATGATGTCGAGCAGGACAAGGTCGAATTCCTTCTCCGTCTCCAGCAGGAGCAGGGCGCTCTCGGCATCCTGCGCGTCATACTGGACGATGTTCGGGCCGAGCTTGCGCAATATCTGCAGGAGGCCCTCGCGAACCATCGCGTGATCGTCGATTACCAGCAGTCTGAGCAACGCCCCTCCCTCTATTCACAGCACACGGCCGAATTTCAACCGTGGAATGATACGTGAACACCGGCCACCCGCCAACACGGTTTGGCCCCGGACGCCACTGACGGCGCAGGGCGACAAATCATTCCGCTTGCATGGCGGCCACAAGTCGGCGGAAAATCGTGGCTTCTGGCTTCTCTCGGACTGGCCGCTTGAAATCCTGGGGTATTAGAGAGCGCGTGATTTTCGTGGCCGTCGTGCCGGCTACGTTCATCGCCGTCATACTGGCGGCGAATTTTCTGCTGGTGCGCTATGCCGATGCAGAGAGGGGGCTGATCGATCGCGGCCACTCACTGATCAAACTTCTCATACCGGCCGCCGAATATGGCGTTTTCTCCGGAAATCGCGAGGAGTTGCATCAGTTGGCCGCTGCGCTCGCGCGGACACCGGACATGAAAGCCGTCGCCATCTACAACCATGGCGGAACCCCGCTGGCCCAAGTCGGCACTTTAAGTCTGTCTCTGGATCCGCAGCAATTGGCCGATGGCTGGTCGGACAATGGCAAGGATGGCGAGATTCAAACCTTCCACGCCAAGATCCGGCGGCCGACCCTGTCCATGAACGACCCGTTGACGTGGGTTGGAAACACCCCGCCCGGCGGGGAATCCATCGGCAGCATCACCCTGGAACTATCGCGCGCCGATGTTCTGGCGCGCAAACGGGAAATGATGGTGGCAACGCTGATTGCCACCCTCGCCACGCTGACTCTGGCGGTCCTGCTGGCGTTGCGCCTGTCGGGAGATGTCTCGGCACCCATCCTGGCCCTGCAGCGCGTAGTGACAAGCATCCGGAGGGGGCATCTTGAATCGCGCGCGGCACACCATCCGGCAAGAACGCTGCGTGGTTTGGAAGACGGCATCAACGAGATGGCGGCTGCGCTGCAGGCAGGCCGCGATCTGCTGGAAAGTCGCATCGCCAAGGCAACCGCCGAATTGCAGCAAAAGAAGGACGAAGCGGAGCAAGCCAGCATCGCCAAATCACGATTCCTGGCAGCGACCAGCCACGACCTGCGCCAGCCTCTTCACGCGCTCGCCCTGTTTTCCACCAATCTGGCTGACAAGGCTGACACGCCTTCTTTGCGCCGGCTGTCCGGCCAGATCAATGCCGCGGTCGGCTCACTGGGGGAATTGCTTGACGGTCTCCTTGATATTTCCCGCATAGATCTCGGCGCCACCCAGCCCGATCTGCAACCTGTCATCCTCGACGAACTGCTCGAACGCGTGGTTGCGACGCACAGCAGTAGTGCCGAGACCAAGGGGCTCAGGCTTCGCCGCCGTCCAACACGGCTTCTTGTCCTGAGCGATCCACGCCTTCTCTTCCGCATGGTCAGCAATCTGGTCGCCAATGCCGTGCGCTACACCGAGCGGGGCGGCATCCTGGTTGGCGTCCGTCGGGCGGCCGACAAGGTGCGCATCGAAGTATGGGACACCGGCATCGGCATCGCGACGGAGCAACAGACACTCGTCTTCCGGGAATTCTTTCAGGCGGCCAATCCGGAGCGGGATCCCGGCAAGGGGCTGGGACTGGGGCTGTCCCTGGTCGAGCGCCTGGCTCAATTGCTGGATCATCCGGTCAGCCTGCGCTCCATTCCGAACAGCGGGTCGGTGTTCGGCATCGCGCTGCCGCGTTGCGCAACGGTCAGCGCGGTGCCCGGCGCGAACCGTCCGGCCGCTCCCGGCAGCCTGAATGCGCGCCTGCTGTTTTTCGGCGAAGATCAGGAGAGCGGCAACAACCTGTGCCGCCTGCTTGCCACCTGGGGCTGCCAAGTCACCCTCGTTCAGGCAGCCACCGACGCAGCAAGGTTGCCAGCCACCCCGCCCGACCTGATGCTGTGCGAGAACAACGCGCTGCATCTCGCACTGCCCTTTGTCCGGCACTTGATCGCTTCGGGTTCGCACCCCGCCTTGATTCTCATCGGCGAGTCCGTCGTCAAGGAGCCTCCGGAATTGGACGGCGCCCATGTCGTGCACCTGTCCGCTCCGGTCCAACCTGCCAAACTGCGCGCCCTGATGCACCATCTTCTCGATGAGGAGATGCAAATACCCGCGGAGGCCCGCTCCGCCGCCTGAGGCCGGCCAAGCGCTTCCATTGCAACGCAGCTACTCCATTCCATTCATGAAACGAAATCATTCCCGACTGGCCGGCTTGCTTCCGGTACTGTCCCTGGCTTTATTTTCCGCCCCCTCGGTCGCCCAGCCATCCGGCGAAGCCAGCGAACGCGATTTCCTCGACGAACTGCCCGTGGTGCTGTCGGCATCGCGTCTGGTGCAGCCCCTGGCCGATGCGCCCGGTGCCGTGACGATCATCGACCGCGACCTGATCAAGGCTTCCGGCGCTCGCGAGATCGTCGATCTGTTCCGGCTGGTGCCAGGCTTCCAGGTAGGGATGGCCTATGGATCGGCCCCGGTGGTGGCGTACCACGGCCTCGCCGACGAATACTCGCGCCACATGCAAGTGCTGGTCGACGGCCGCTCCGTCTATTCGCCCTATTTCCTCGGCAGCATCACCTGGAACAACCTGCGCCTGTCGCTCGACGACATTGAACGCATCGAAGTGCTGCGCGGCTCGAACTCGGCAGCCTATGGCGCCAATGCCTTCATGGGCGTCATCAACATCGTCACACGCCATCCGAGCCAGAGCCAGGGCGCCTATCTATCGGCCACGCAGGGTAATCAGGGCATCGGCGACCAGGTGCTGCGCTACGGAGGCAGCCATGGCGACCTGCACTACCGCATCACAGCGGGCCGGCGCAGCGACAACGGCTTCGCCAATTTCCACGACAGCCGGCAGGCCGGCTATGTCGCCTTTCGGGGCGACATGCGACTGACTGCGCAAGACGAGTTACAGCTCCAGTTCGGCGCCAACCGTAGCAGCGCCGGCGCCGGATTTGCCGGCAATAGCGGCGACCCCGAGCGCACGCTGAATGAAAAGGGCTATTTTGCCCAGGCCGTTTGGCGTCGCAGCTTCGGGCCGGACGAGGAGCTCATGCTGAACGCCTACCACATGGAGGATGAAGGCAGCGAGAACTACATGGTGCGGGGTTCCATAAGGAACCCCTTTCCATTTCCGCCGACGCTCCTGTCCGCCGTTGTCGACGCTGATCGCCGCACCAAACGCACCCATCTGGAGCTCCAGCATATATTCCGCCTGAATCCGGCGGCGCGCGTCGTCTGGGGCTTTGAACAGCGACATGAATCCGTCGCCTCCCGGCTGATGTTCGATACCCCCGAACCGCAAACCACGAATCTGAGCCGCTTGTTCGGCAATCTGGAATGGCGGCTGGCGCCACAGTGGTTGCTCAACGCGGGCGCCATGCTGGAAAAGCACAGCTTTGCGGGCACCGACCTTGCGCCCCGCCTGATGCTCAATTTCCAGCCCAGCCCCGAACACACGATCCGCGCCGGCATGAGCACGGCCTACCGGAATCCCTCGCTGGCCGAGGAGCGTGCCAAGGTCAGATACTACATAACGGCCATTCCTCCCGCGCCGTTTCCGCCTCTCCAGCTCGTTCAGACCAGTTACAACGCCTCGGGCGGGCTGCAACCGGAAAGAATCCGCACGGGCGAACTGAGCTATCTGGGCGAGTTCCGCAACCTCGGCCTGACCGCGGACGCACGCGCTTTCCATGAAAACGTCAGCCGCATCATCGACAAAACCGGCAGCCCGGCGAACTTCCTCAACCGCCACCGGGCCATTGTGCGCGGCCTCGAATACCAGTTGCGCTGGAAGCCGACACGCGACACCCTTGTGCTGCTCAACCACACCCGCACACGGATCGCCTCGGACGACGACCGGATCGCCGAGTCCTCGCCGCAGCGCGCGACCACGCTGTTCCTTTCCCAAACGCTTCCCGGCGGATGGCAGTTGAGCTTGACGCATCACTGGATCGGCCAGATGCGCTGGCTCGGCTGGAGCAATCCGCTGCCTTGGCACCGCCGCATGGATCTTCGCCTGGCCTACCCGTTCAGGAGCGGGCCATTCAAGGGCGAAGCTGCCATCGTCACACAGAATCTCACCGCGCCTTACAGCGAATTCCGCACTGACTATATTTTCGAGCGGCGCAACTTCGCCACGCTCAGCCTGGAGTTTTAGGCCAACCCAGGCATGCGCCCCTTCCCTGTCCAACGCTTACTTTCGACATATGCCTTGGCCATAATGGCGCTGGCCTGGCCGGCACTGGCCGGCGCCGGCGAGGTGGCGATTGTCATGAGCGAAGACGCCGCCGTTTACCGCACGGTGGCGGAAACGATCCAAAGCCGGCTGGAAGGGGCCGCGGCTGTCGATATCGTTACGATTCCGGCGTTGCGCAACCCGAAGCAGAAGGATTTGCGCTTCCTGGTGGCCATCGGCAGCCAGGCAGCCAATGCCGCTGTAGCCAGCCATATCGACGTGCCGCTTCTCGTCACCCTGCTGCCGAGAAGCGCCTTTGACCGCCTGGCCGCCGAAAGGCGGCGTGCCGCCGATCCCCAACCGCTTTCCGCCCTCTATCTGGACCAGCCCATTGGCCGCCAGTTCGATCTCATCCGCCTGGCCATGCCGAATGCGCGCCGCATCGGCGTCCTGCTCGGTGCAGAATCGGACCATAGGTATCCTGCTCTGCAAAAGGCCGCCCAGGAAAAGCAAATGCATCTCGCTGTGCAACGGGTAAGCGGCGACAGCGAGATTGCGCCGGCGCTGCAGAAGCTGCTGCCTGAGATCGACGTGCTGCTGGCCCTGCCCGACCCCTCCGTATTCAACGCGAGCACCATCCAGCCGATCCTGCTGGCGACCTACCGCCAGCAGTTGCCGCTCTTCGGCTTTTCAGCCGCCTATGTTCGCGCCGGCGCCATTGCTTCACTTCACTCGACCCCCGTGCAGATCGGCAATCAGGCGGCGGATATGCTGCGCACCGCGCTTGCAAAAGGTCAGTTGCCGCCGCCGCGTTATTCCGGCCAATACACTCTTGCGACCAATCCGCACGTGGCCCATTCCCTGGGTATCCCCCTCGAAGGCGAAGCGGCCTTGATGCAGCGCTTGCAGCAACTGGAAGAACGCTGACCGGCTGCGCGACGGTCGGCAAAACGTTACCATTGGCTCGCCAGCCACTGAAGAGGAAGAGGAGTTTCGCCATGACCAACCCGTCGCAAAACCAGGATCCACTCGAATTCCTCAAGGGCATGTGGGGCAGCATGGGCTTCGCCGTGCCCGGCATGGTGACGCCGACGCTGGACGTCGATGAGCTCGATAAACGCATCACCGACCTGAAAACCGTCGAAGGCTGGCTGCGCATGAACCTCAACATGCTGCAGATGAGCATCCAGGGCCTGGAGATGCAGCGCGCCACGCTGGCCGCCATGCAGGCCATCAGCCAGTCGGCCGGCTCACCCGAGGCCAATGCCAATCCCTTCGCCAATCCCGCCTTGTGGCCCTGGAACATGATGCAGCAGGGCGCAGCGGCAGCCACGCCGGAAATGCCGGAAGACAGCAAGGAAAAAAAGTAATTCAGGCAGCGCCCAGCGCGAGGAGCCAGAGCGGCATCGTCAGCATGGCGCCCAGGGTCGTGGCCGAGATCAGCCAGGCGACGCCCGCGCCGTCCCCGCCCATCCTCATCGCCAGGATGTAGGCCGAACTGGCCGTCGGCAGGGCGCCGAACATCACTACCACGTCGAAATACACGCCCTTCAGACCGAGCGTGTGCGCCGCCATCCAGGCGATGGCCGGAACGGCGAGGAGCTTCACACCCACGATGTATCCCGTCGCGCATCGCCCCGCCGCCGGGCCGCGCCCAGATTGGCTGCGAGCGAAGCGAGTCCCCGTCACCCCCGCCCTTGGGGCGGGGGCCGGGGGGTGGGCACTCCTCCCGCCGCGCAGCTTGAGCGCCGCCCCCACCGCCAGCAGGCCGAGCGCGATAGACGCTTCCGAAAGTCTCCCCAGGAATTGCCCCGCAACATCGGGCAGCACCCCGCCTCCCAGATTGAACAGCAGACCGGCGAAGGTGGCGATGATGAGTGGATTGCGCGCAATCTCGCGCAGCACGCCCAACCGGCCGTGGCGCGCCAGCATCCAGACCGAGGCGAGGTTGGCCAGCGGCACCATCGCGCCGATGAGGATGCCCATCGCTGCGATGCCGGCCTCGCCGTGCAGCTTGGCCGCGACGGCCAGGCCGATGTAGGAATTGAAGCGGAAGGCGCACTGGAACTGCGAAGCGAAGACCATCGGGCGCGGACCGAACAGGGGCTGCGCCAGCAGGCCCAGCAGCATGCCGCCGCACATCGCCGCCATGCCGCTGACGACGAACGGCGCGGCGGCGGCAAAATCGATGCGGGTGCGGGCGATGGCATGGAACAGCAAAGCCGGGAACAGCACGAAGTAGATCAGCTTCTCCAGGCCGATCCAAAAGTGGTCGCCCAGGTGCATCGTCCTGCGCAGGCCGAAGCCGAGCAGGATGAGGGCGAAATCGGGCAGAAGTAAGAGAACGGCAGACAATGCTCGATTACTCTCCGGCGCGCTCCTTGAGCAAAATCTCGCCGGGACGCTCGGCATGCAGCTTGCGCCATTCCTCGCGGGCGAGATGAAACGCCTCGTAGCGTTCCAGCATCAGGGCATAGGCGACGCGATCCGAAAACTTCGCGCCTGCAGCCGGCTGCAGGCGGCCGAGCTTGGCGCGGGCGTCCGCGTCGAGCACGGCGAAATCGGCGGTGCGGCTCAGGCGGCGACCGTTGGGCAGGCGCGCTTCGACGCTCCAGGAATAGGCCTCGCCCGGCTTGAGGTGAATACCCTCGGGAAGCTGGCTCGCCTCACCCTGCTGTATGAACTCCGCGACCGGCTGGCCGGCGCTATCGATCACCTGGATGCGATAACTTTCGGCGCCGGTCACGGTCGCCCAGCGGAACGGCGGTCGCTCATCGAGCACCCTGACCGAGACCGGCTCGAGCAGCTTCACCGTAACGCCCGCGCCGAGGCTGCGCATGACGATGGTCGCCTGCTGCACCGTGGCCGGCTTCACCCGCACCGGCGGAATGGCATCCACCGGCAGCTTGTGCTTTTCGGGTTTCGCCCCCTGCAGGGCGGTCGGCGCCTTGTCGCCGATCTGGTAGCGGCCGGCGCCCTTCAGGCGGTACTCTTCGCCGCTTGAAAGGTAGAGCACGGTAGCGGCGGCGCCCTGGGCCAGGCGCAGCTTCGCGCCGCTCGGCAGCTCCGCCAGAACGCCGATGACAGCGCCATCCGCCTCGGCCTCGATCCTGCCCGTTGCATCCGTGATCATGGCCACGCTGGCGGCGAAAACCACCGGCGACAGCAGACCACCCAGGCTCGCAATGACCAGTCGCGCAATAGTGAGCATATTCAACCTTTCCCCATAAAAGTCAGTCCGCAGGATACGGCGCCGGACGCCAGCCGAACACGTCCACGGCGCCCCGGCCCTTCACTGCCAGTTCGCCGAGCGGCACGAAGCCTTCCTGCTGCGGCAACCGTTCCTGCACGGTGCGCGAGACCAGCAGCGGATAGCCCGCCTCCTTGGTCAAGCCCTCGATGCGGGAAGCGGTGTTCACCGCATCGCCGATCGCCGTATATTCATGTCGGTCAGCCGCGCCAATATACCCCACCACCGCCGCGCCGTAGTTCAGGCCGACGCCGACTGCCAGCGGCGAACGGCCTTCGCGCGCCAGTTCGCCGTTGAATTCAGCCAGTGCGGCAAGCATCGCTTGCGCGGCGGCAAAGGCGTCGGCACAGGGATTGTCGCGCGCCTGCGGCGCGCCGAAAAAAGCCATGATGCCGTCGCCCATGAACTTGTCGAGCGTGCCGCCGTGCGCATGGATCGCCGCCACCATGCGGCTGAAGTAGCGGTCGAGCAATCGCGTCACTTCTTCCGGCGGCAGCGATTCGGACAGCGTGGTGAAGCCGCGAATGTCGGAAAACAGCAGACATATCTCGCGCCGCTCGCCACCCAGTTGCGGCTTCAGATTGCCGGTGAGAATTTCGCGCAACACGTCCGGACTGACCAGGCCGGCGAAGGCTGCCCGCAGCCAGCGCTTCTCGCGCGTGGCGTGCCAGGCTTCCAGTGACGCGCGGGAACCCGCTGCCAGAATGGCCGCCAGCGCCGGCCAGGCCAGCGGCACATGAACGCTCTGGCGCAGCAACGCCATCTCGGTCGCCAGCGCGGCCATTGCCACGGCCCCAAGCAACAGCGCGCTGCCGCCGCCGGGCCGCAGCCACCAGGCCAGCGCCGCCGCGCATACCAGCAACAGCGCCGTCGCGTCGCCCGCCGGCCGCACGATGCGCCCTTCGATCAGGCTGCGCATCTGCTGCGCGAGGACAAGCACGCCATGCGTCGTCTCGCTGTCCCTGTCCCAGGCCGCCAGGCGCACCGGCAGCTTGATCTGGTCTTCCAGCGGCAACACATTGCCGAGAATCACCACCTTGCCGCGAAACTGCTGCGCCTGTGCGGCGGTGTCTCCGGCGGCATGCCGGGCCAGCACTTTGTGCAGCGGCACATAGTCGAAGTCCGGCCCCAGCGCGAACTGCATCAGGCCGTATTCGATCGGAATGTCCAGCCGGCGCGCCATCTGTCCGATCATGGTCGGCACGCGCTCCCCGCGTTCGCCCAGACGCTCGTCGAATCGCCTGATCGTCCCATCCTCGTCGGGCTGCACCAGGACATAGCCGACACCTTCCTGCCCGGTCACCGTCAGGAACGGCGGGTGCACCGGCCGGGGTGTGCCGGAAGCATCGATGGTGATGCCCAGCACCAATGGCGCCACGTTGCGCAGGCGCAGCATGCCGCGCAAAAGCGCCGCATCGAGGCCCGGCTTGAGGCCGTCGTAACTCGTCTGCGGCAAGGTGACATCCAGTCCGACGGCGCGCGGCTTCGCCATTGCCATCGCATCGAGGAAGCGACCCAGTTCGGCATGCATGGTGGCGAGCGGCAGGTTCATCCCGCGCACGGTCGCATCGTCGATGCCGACCACCACGACCTCCTGCGAGACAGGCAGCGGCGCATAGTGGCGCAGCAGGCGAAACTGCAGGTCGAGCCAATTCAATTCGAGCAAGCGCGCCGGCGGCAGGAAATGCAGGGCGAGCAGGACGAGCAGCAACAGCGCAAAACCGATGCGCAATTGCGCTGCCTGGGGACCGCTCCGGGAAGACCGGTGCCCGTTCTTGGGCCTGGGATGCTGAGAGACCGTCATGGCCCTCCAGCCATGTTTGCAAGGCTTAGATTATGCCCTGCCGGCGCAGCCTGTCGATGGCATCCGTATCGAAACCGGCTTCGCGCAGTACCTCATCGCTGTGCTGGCCCGGAGCGGGCGCGTTGCGTTCGCTCGAGAATTCGTAATCGGAGAGCTTCCAGGGTGGCGCGAACTGGGGAATGCCATCGGCCTCGATGACCATGCCGCGTGCCTGCAACTGTTCGTTGTCGAGCGCCTCGGCGATGGTCAGCACCGGCGTCACGCAGCAATCGACCGCGTCGAATGTCGCGATCCAGTGGCTTTGCGGCTGGCCGGCGAAAACGGCAGACAGCGCCGCCCTGGCCTTTTCCCCCTTCGCGCCGAAAGCGAGTTGGAAGGGCTTGAGGTCCGGCCGTCCGAGCGTGTCGCAGAGCAGTTCCCAGAATTTCTTCTCCAGCGCGCCGACTGCCATGTAGCGCCCGTCGGCTGTCGCATAGACGCCGTAGCAGGGCACGCCGCCGGAGAGCAGATCGGCGCCGCGCGGCGGCGGCGCCAGGCGCGCCAGCAGACCGGCGAGCGGAAAGACGGCATGCGCGAACACCGCATCGGTCATGGCGACATCGACGTGGCGGCCGCGGCCCGTGGCACGCGCATCGATCACCGCGGCGAGCAGGCCGACTAGCGGCGTCAGCGCGCCGCCGAGGAGATCGCCGATCTGGAAGTTGGGCAGCGCCGGCGCCCGCCCGGCTTCGCCGATCTGGTCGAGCACACCGGCGTAGCCGATGTAGTTGATGTCGTGCCCGGCACGCAGCGCGTAGGGGCCGCTCTGGCCGTAGCCGCTGATGGAGCAGAAGACGAGTCGCGGATTGATTTCGGCAAGCCGCTCGTAGCCGATGCCCAGCTTGTCCATCACGCCGGGGCGAAAGCCCTCGAT
>JADFDL010000159.1 GCA_018262875.1 Rhodocyclaceae bacterium
ACGCGGGCGTGCAGCCAGGCCAGCGGCTCGTCGAAATCGTGGCCGACGTGCTTGTAGAATTCTTTGTACTGCTCGTCGCTGATGTCCGATTTGGGGCGCGCCCATAGCGCATTGGCCTGGTTGACCGTCTCGTCCTCGCCGGTGACGACCTGCTCCCCGTCCTTCCACTCCTCCTTCTTCATGACGATCGGCTGGACGATGTGGTCGGAGTACCTGCGGACGATCTCGCGCAACTTCCAGCCGGAGAGCAGGTCGTCCTGACCTTCCTTCAGGTGCAGCACGATCTCGGTGCCGCGCGCGGGTCGGTCCACCATCTCGATGGAGAATTCGCCGGCGCCTTCGGATTCCCATTGCACCCCCTGGTCGGCGGCCAGACCGGCGCGGCGCGTCACCACCGTGACGCGGTCGGCGACGATGAACGAGGAATAGAAACCGACGCCGAACTGGCCGATCAGATGGGCGTCCTTCTTCTGGTCGCCGGTGAGGGCCTGGAAGAATTCCCGCGTGCCCGACTTGGCGATGGTGCCGAGGTTGCTCACCACCTCCTCGCGGCTCATGCCGATGCCGTTGTCGGCGATGGTGAGGGTGCGCGCCGTCCTGTCGAGACTGACTTTTATCTTCAGGTCGGGATCGGCCTCGAACAGGCTGCCGTTGTGCAGGGCCTCGAAGCGCAGCTTGTCGCAGGCGTCCGAGGCGTTGGAGATCAGCTCGCGCAGGAAGATCTCGCGGTTGCTGTAGAGCGAGTGGATCATCAGTTGCAGCAGTTGTTTTACCTCGGCCTGAAAGCCGAGGGTTTCCTTTGTGGTTTCGGTCGTCACCTTGTTAGCCTCCTTGCAATCGGGTTAAGCTTTGGGCGTTCGATGCCGTTTTCAAGTCAGGCGCCAGGACATTCCTGCGCGCCCGGCCCGCACTCATGCCGGTCCGCTTTTTATTTGTTTACAAGACAATAACTTGGAAACGACTACCGCAATCGACCCAGCCATCGCGGCCGGTCCCCAGGCCACCAGTCGGCCGTTTGCGCGCATCCGGCGCAGGCTGATCGCGGTGTATGTCCTGCTGCTGTTCGTCCTCGCCGCCTCCGTCTTCAGGCTCATTTTCACTGCGCGCGACAGCGCCTTCGAGCAGGCGCTTCGGCACAACCAGTTGCTGGCCCGCGTTCTCGAAGAGCACCTCGCCCGCACCTACGGCGAGGCGGACAAGGTGCTGCAGGGCGCCGCGGAACAGATCGTCGCCGGGGGCGGGCTGGAAAAGCTGGGAGAAAAAGCGGTGCATGAACTGCTCTGGCGCCGCCAGAACCGCCTGCCCCAGGTAACCGCCTTCGGCGCCCTGCGCGCGGACGGCCGGCTGTTTGCCCTCGGGACGGAATACCCCGTGCTCCCGGTGGACATGTCGGGCGCGGCGGACTTCATCCATCTGCGCAACGATGCCACGGATATGTTCTTTATCGGCAACATGGCGTTGATTCCTTCGGCGAAGAGGGAGCCGATCCACCTCGCCCGCCGCATCGGCCTTCCCGGCGGCCGCTTCGGCGGCATCGTGCGCTGCGGCATCGACACGGAATACCTGGTCCGCTTCTACGAAGACCTGGCGATACCGCCCGAGACCGTCCTGGCCCTGGTCAAGCCGGATGGCAAGCCGATCTTTCGGCTGCCCGCCGCGGAAGGCCTCTCCCGCCTCGACCTCTCAAACACCGCTGCCTTCAAAGACGGCAGGCCGGCGGCGCATCGGGGCCATTTCGAGCCCCACTCCCCCCTCGACGGCCGCGCACTACTGGTCACCTACCATTGGCTGCCGGACGGCGGCCTCGGCGTCTTCGTCGGCACTCCCATGGAACGAGTGTACGCCGACAGCGACCGTTTCGCGCTGCGCGTCGCCGCCGGCGGCCTGCTCATCGCCCTCTTGTTCGGCGCTTTTTTCGGCATGATCCTGCGCAACCTCGCGCGGCAGGAAAAACTGGCCCTGCACCAGCGCACGGCCGAGCGGGCGCTGCGCGAGAGCGAGGCGAAATACCGGGCGCTGGTGGAAAACATCCCGCAGCGGGTGTTCTACAAGAACCGGCAGCTGCGCTACCTTGCGGTGAACCGGCAGTACGCGGAAGACCTAGGCGTGCCGATGGCGGACATCGCCGGCCACGACGATTTTGACTTCCATCCGCAGGCACTGGCGGAAAAGTACCGGCAGGACGATTTGCGCGTCATGGCGTCCGGGCAGCACGAGGCCTGCGAAGAATCCTACGTGCGGGACGGAAAGAGACTAACCGTCAGCACCATCAAGACGCCGGTGCGCGACGAGTCCGGCGAGATCGTCGGCGTCTGCGGCATCTTCTGGGACGTCACCGAGCAGATCGGGCTGCAGGAACGCCTGAAGGAATCCGAGGCCCGGCTGCGCGCCATCTTCGACAACGTCCAGGAAGGCATCGTGGTGGTCGATGCGGAAACCCGGCGCCATGTCCTCCTGAACCCGGCGTTCTGCCGCATGCTCGGCTACACGGAGGCCGAGCTGATGGCGCTCTCGCCGCCGGATCTGCATCCGCCGGAGACGCATTCCCGGCTCGAAGCGGTTTTTCGGAACATGGCGCGGGGAATCCACGGCCTGGTCCGCGACTTGCCCACGCGCCGCAAGGACGGCAGCGTCTTCTACACCTCCGTCAGCACCACCGCTTTCGCCTTCGACGGCAGGCCGTGCTTCTCCGGCGTCTTTCGCGACGTCACCGAAATCCGGCAGGCGCGGGAAGCCCTGGCCGGGAGCGAAGCCAGTCTGCGCGACGCGCAACGCATCGCCCACATCGGCAACTGGGAGCTCGACCTGGCAAGCAACAAGCTGCACTGGTCGGAAGAGACCTTCCGCATCTTCGAGATCGACCCGCAAGGATTCGGCGCCACCTACGATGCCTTCCTCGCCCTCATCCACCCGGCCGACCGCGACCGGGTGGATGCCGCCTGGCGGCAGTCGGTCGAGCAGCGCGACCTCAACGCCTACGACATCACCCACCGCCTGCTCTTCCCTGACGGGCGCGTCAAGCACGTGCGCGAACACATCGAGACGCACTACGCCGAGGGAGACGTGCCGCTGTACGCCGTCGGCACCGTGCAGGATGTCACCGAGCAGGTGCTGGCCGAGGAGGAAATCCGCCTCCTCAACGAAACCCTGGAGCGCCGCGTCGCCGAGCGCACCGAGGATCTGGCGCGGGCCAACCGCGAGCTGGAGTCCTTCTCCTACTCCGTCTCGCACGATCTGCGCGCGCCGCTGCGCGCCATCAACGGCTTCTCGCGCATCCTGCAGGATGCGGAGGAATTCGCCCTCTCCGCCGAGAGCCGCGACCTGCTCGGCCGCATCGTGCGCAACACCAACCGCATGGGCGAGCTGATCGACGACATCCTCGACTATTCGCGCGCCAGCCAGGCGGCGCTCGAGCGCAAGGAAGTCGACCTCGACGAGTGCGCCCGCGCCGCCTGGGACGCGCACGCCCCGGCCTATCCCGCCGCCACGCTGCGCCTCGGCCGGCTCGGCAGCGCCTGGGGCGACCCGGCCACGCTGCGCCAGGTCTTCGACAACCTGGTGGCGAACGCCCTGAAGTATTCGGGCAAACGGGACACGCCGGAAATCGAGATTGGCGCGCGCGAAGCGGCGGGGTACAAGGAGTTCTTCGTGCGCGACAACGGCGCCGGCTTCGACATGCAGTACGCCGGCAAGCTGTTCGGCATGTTCCAGCGCATGCACACCGACAGGGACTTCCCCGGCACCGGCGTGGGGCTGGCCATCGTCAAGCGCATCGTCGAGCGCCACGGCGGCGGCATCCGGGCCGAGGCGGCGCCGGAGGCCGGCGCGACCTTCTACTTCACCCTGTCTCACGGCGCCTGAAGGCCGCTCAGACGTAGCGGATTTCGACGATCTCCATCTCGCGCGGCCCGGCCGGGCTGTGGAAGCGCACCGTGTCGCCCTCGCGCGCCTTCAGCAGCGCCTTGGCCAGCGGCGAGATCCAACTGATCATGCCCTGGCCGGCATCCGCCTCGTCGATGCCGACGATCTGGTAGGTGGCTTGCGTTCCGCCGGCTTCGCTGACCGTCACGGTGGCGCCGAAGAAAACCTGTTCCGCATTCTCCTGCTTCGCCGGATCGACCAGCACCGAGGTTTCCAGCCGCTTCATGAGGAAGCGGATGCGCCGGTCGATCTCGCGCAGGCGCTTCTTGCCGTAGATGTAGTCGCCGTTCTCGGAACGGTCGCCGTTCTTCGCCGCCCAGGAGACGACCTGCACCAGCTCCGGCCGCTCGCTCCTGACCAGTTGCTCCAGCTCGGCCTTGAGCAGGGCGTAGCCGCGGCGCGTCATGTAGTTCTTCGTGCCGTGCGGCAGCGCCGGGGCGGAGGCGTGGGCCTCTTCCTCCTCGGGCGCGTCATCCTTGACGAAGGCCTTGTTCATCGGCGGGAATGGCAATTCGGATAAGATGATTATAGCGTTCGAACCATGACGACGAGCCGCGTGCCCTCCACAGACAGACAGCAAGCCTTCCTCGCCGGCGCCCGCGCCTGCATCCCGCTCGCGCCGGGCGTGCTCCTGTTCGGCATGGTGTGCGGCGCCGCCGCGGCCGGCGCCGGGCTGACGCCGAGCCAGTCCTTCGCCCTGTCCTGGCTGGTCTTCGCCGGCTCCTCGCAGATCGTCGCCACGCAACTCATCGTCAGCGATGCGCCGGGCTGGGTCATCGTCCTCACCGGCTGGATCGTCAACCTGCGCTTCATGATGTACAGCGCCAGCCTGGCGCCGCATTTCCGCGGCGAATCGCGCGGCGCGCGCTGGCTGGCCGGCTACCTGCTCACCGACCAGGCCTTCGCCGTGACGCTGGCGCGGGCGCTC
>JADFDL010000160.1 GCA_018262875.1 Rhodocyclaceae bacterium
CGCTGGAAACCCGCATCAACGCCATTGTTGGCGTCGTCACCAACGGCCTCTTCGCCCTGCGCGGGGCGGCCGTCGCCCTGCTGGCCGGGGCGGACGGGGTGAAAACACTGAAGCGCTGAAATCACGCTGTGGAAGCGGCGTCCCCGCCGCGATATTGGCGGCTGCTATCGCGGCGGGGACGCCGCTCCCACACATCCTACCGAGTATTTCCTCAGGCATAAAAAAAACCGCGCACTGCGCGGCTTTTTTGCATCCCGAAGAACTCAGGACTTCGGCGGCACGTAGCCCTGCACCTGGTCGGCGCCGGAGCCGAAGAAGTGCTTCTCCATCTGCTCGGCGAGGTACTTGCGCGCCTTGGCGTCGGCCAGGCTGAGGCGGTTTTCGTTGATCAGCATGGTCTGGAACTTGATCCAGCCCTGCCAGGCTTCCTTTGAAACGTTCTCGAAAATGCGCTTGCCCAGCTCGCCCGGCACCGGCGGGAAATCCATGCCTTCCGCCTCGCGGCCCAGCTTGACGCATTTCACCATGCGGCCCATTGCGATTCCTTTCCTGTTTGAGACGCCCGCGGCGGCGGGCGACATGGGGCATTTTACCCCGATCAATGCAGCTTCGCGCTGCCGAAAACCGCCCAGCGGTTCTTGCCGCTCAGCTTGGCCTGGTACATGGCGGAGTCGGCGCGGGCGATGATGTCCTCGCTGCTGGCGGCATGCCTGGGATAGAGGGCGATGCCAAGGCTGGCGGTGATCCGAACTTCCCTGCCGGAGAAGAGAAAGCGCATGTCGGAAATTTTGCCGCTGACGCGGCGGGCGAGGCCGACCATTTCCTCCTCGTCGGCATCGGGCGCCAGGATGGCGAACTCGTCGCCGCCGACACGGAAGAAGATCTCGTTGCGTCGCACGGTGGCGCCGACCTCCTCGGCCAGCTTGATCAGCACCTCATCCCCCGCCTGGTGGCCGTATTCGTCGTTGATCGGCTTGAAGCCGTCGAGGTCGATGGCGAGCAGCCCGGCATGGGCCTTGCGCCGCGAGGCGTCGGCGATGATGCGATCGATCTCCTCATGAAAGCGGCGGCGGTTGTAGAGGTTGGTGAGTGGATCGCGTTCGGCGAGCTGGATGAGCTGGGCCTCGAGCTGCTTCTGCCGCGTGACGTCCTCGTAGATCCACACGCGACCGATGAACTGGCCCGGCCTTTCGCCCGGCACGAGCGCGGAAATGTCGGTGACGATGCGGCCGTCCTGCAAGGCGATTTCGTAGACGCCGCTGACCTCCTCGCCGGCCTGCACCTCCTCGATATGCCTGCGATAGGCCGCATCCTCCTTGCGCATGTGGGCCGTGCGATCGATCATGCTGCTGTCGCGCAGGCCGGTCAGGTTCTCTTCCCGCGGCAGCATCCAGATGTCGCGGCAGGCGTTGTTGATATAGATGACGCGGTGGCTGCCGTCGACGAAGAGGACACCGATCTTCATCACGTTGAGCAGCGCCTCCAGGCGCGAGCGCTCCTCGTTGCTGTTGGTCAGGTAGTACTCCTTGAGCGCCTGTGCGCGGCGCAGCTCGACCACCGTGTCGAGCAGCTTGAGTTCGGCTTCCTTGCGGCTCTGGATCTCGTCGCCGGAGACGCGCAGGCCGAGATATTCCCCATCCGGCCCGTTGATCGGCTGCCAGTTGATCACCGTCCACATGATGGAGCCGTCCTTGCGCTTGAGGCGCACCTCGAAGTTGTCTCCGGTGCTGCCACGCAGGGCCTTCAGCGCGACTTCCAGCGCGAGCTTGCGGTCCTTGTCGAACACCAGCATGTCGACCAGGTTGCTCGAAAGCAGGCACTCGATCGGTGTATAGCCGGTGATGCGCTCGACCGAACGGTTGATCCAGATGAGGCGGCCCTGAGGGTTGAACCAGGCCTCGACGCCGTAGGTATAGTCGGCGATGGCATGGAAGCGCGCCTCGCTTTTCTTCAGGGCCTCGACGCGTTCGTCGAGCGCCTGCGACATGCGGTTGAAGGCCCGGGTCAGGGTGCCGATCTCGTCGTTGCTGCCCACTGGCAGGCGGACGGTGGTCTCGCCGCTCTCCAGCGCGCCGACGCCGCGCTGCAGGACGCGCAGGTTGCGCGTCAGCCAGTAGCCGATGATGGACAACAGTACCACCGTCAGGAGAAAGGCCATCCAGCCGATGGCGACGCTCTGCCACAGCAATTGATAACTGGCCTGGCGCAGGAACTGCGTGTCGATGCCGAAGTAGGCGCTACCGATCTCCCGGTCATCGATGCGCAGCGCGACCATGCCGTCGAAGCGCTCGGCTTCCCTCGATAAACGGGAAAAGTCATCCAGGGGGGGCGGCAGGGGCAGGGCGGGATCCCAGCCCTCCGCGGCGACGATGCGCTGCGCGGCGTCCTTCAGCACGATGTAGCTGATGCCCTTTTGCCGGCCCAACTGCCCGACCAGGCGCGTCAGTTTGGCGACATCGCGCTCGGCCAGCGGCACGGACAGCGAAGCGTTGTACAGCACCTGCAATTCCGCCAGGTGGCGGTTTTCCCGCGCCACCAGCGCGTCGTCGATCAAGCGCACGCTGTTGGCCACCAGCACCCACAGCACGAGCACGAGGACGAAGCAGGCCGCCGCGACGAGGCGGAAGCGCAGCGAAACGGTCATGCCCTTGAGGGCTTCGAACATTGGCGCCCCTTACAAAGCCTTGCCGAGCACCTTGGAACGACGTTGCCAGTTGTACAGCTCGCGCTTCTCGCGCGGCAGGGAATCGACGCCGGCATCCTTGAAGCCGCGCTCGATGAACCAGTGGGAAGTGCGCGTCGTCAGCACGAACAGCCGCTTCAGGCCGGCCTTGCGCGCCCGCGCCTCCATGTAGTGCAGCAGCTGTTCGCCGTAGCCGGCGCGGCGGTATTCCGGGTTGACGGCCAGGCAGGCGAGCTCCGCCGCCCGGTCCTTGCTGAACGGGTACAGCGCGGCGCAGCCGAGAATCACGCCGTCGTGCTCGAGCACGGAAAAGCGGCCGATCTCCGTCTCCAGCCGCTCGCGGCCGCGCCGCACCAGGGTGCCGTCGGCTTCCAGCGGGGCGATCAGGCCGACGATGCCGGCGACGTCGTCGATGGTCGCTTCGCGCAGCCGCGCCAGCGGGTCGCGCGTGACGACCGTGCCGACGCCCTCGTGGGTGAACAGCTCGAGCAGCAGGCCGCCGTCGATGTCGCGGTCGATGAGATGGGCGCGCTTGACGCCGGCGCGGCTGGCGCGCATGCAGCAGGGCAGGTAGAGGCCGAGGTCCTCGGTCAGGCGCTTCGGTTTCTTCAGCGCCTGCTCCGCTTCGTCGGCGGTGATCGCCTCCACCAGCTTGCCGCGGCCGTCGGTGACGCCCGGCGCATCGCAAAGAAAGATCAGCTTCTCCGCCTGCAGGGCGACGGCCACCGCCTCGGCCACCTCTTCCATGCAGAGATTGAATATTTCGCCGGCGGGCGAGACGCCGATGGGACTGATCAGCACGACGTTCTGCTGGTCGAGATCGGCGCTGATTTCTCCGGCGACGATCTTGCGCACGGCGCCCGTATATTGGTAGTCGACACCGTCGACGACGCCGACCGGCCTGGCGGTGATGAAATTGCCGCCGGTCACGCGCATCCAGGCGCCAGCCATCGGCGTGTTGGGCAGTCCCTGCGAGAGCAGCGCCTCGACCTCCAGGCGAGTGACGCCCATCGCCGCCTTGACGCATTCCAGCGCCGCGACGTCCGTCACGCGCAGTCCCTTGTGATATTTCGCCTTGAGCTTGCGCCGCTTCAGCTCCGCCTCGATCTGCGGCCGCGCGCCATGCACCAGCACCAGCCGGATGCCGAGCGCGGCGAGCAGATTGCAGTCCTGCGCCAATGCCTGCGCCAATGCGCCCTGCGCCACCTCGCCGCCGAAGCCGATGACGAAGGTGCGGCCGCGAAAGGCGTGGATATAGGGCGCCGCCTGGCGGAACCAGGAAACGTATTGCCGGGTGGATTCGGGCGCGGTCATGCTCGTTCGCCTAGAAAAATGTTCAAGCTGTCGATACAACTCAATGTTTTACATGGATTTTAGCCCATGAAAAGGCGGCAGGGGCGGAATTACTTCACGCCCCCGCACCGCCTTGCCCCGGATTCGCGCCGTTCGTCGGCGGTTTTGTCCTCCCCGGGGGCTGCTACAGGGCCGCCTCCAGCCGTTCGCACAAGGTCTTCAGCACCTTGATGCGGGCGTAGTACTTGTCGTTGGCTTCGACCAGGGTCCACGGCGCGACCTCGATGCTGGTGCGGTCGATCATGTCGCACACGGCATGCTCGTAGTCGTCCCATTTCTTGCGGTTGCGCCAGTCCTCCGCCGTGATCTTGAAGCGCTTGAAGCGGGTCTTCTCGCGTTCCTTGAAGCGCTTCAACTGCTCCTCGGCCGTCGTCGCCAGCCAGAACTTGGCGACGATGGCGCCGGAGCGCACCAACTGGTCCTCGAAGTCGTTGATCTCGGAATAGGCGCGCATCCAATCGCTTTCCTGGCAGAAGCCCTCGACCCGCTCCACCAGCACGCGGCCGTACCAGGAGCGGTCGAAGATGGTGACGCGGCCGACGCGCGGGATGTGCCGCCAGAAGCGCCACAGGTAGGGCTGGGCGCGCTCCTCCTCGGTCGGCGCGGCGATCGGGATGGTCTGGTACTGGCGCGCGTCCAGCGCGCCGGTGATGCGACGGATGCTGCCGCCCTTGCCGGCGGCGTCCGCGCCCTCGAAGACGCAGATC
>JADFDL010000161.1 GCA_018262875.1 Rhodocyclaceae bacterium
CCAGCCCCTTCGGCAAAGCGCGAAAGCAGCAGCGCGGCTTCGTTGCCGGCAATGAATGCGGCGATGCCGCCCAGTGCGCTGATGAACAGCCCGGCCAGGCACATCCTCAGCGGGCCGAGGCGGTCGCCGAGCAGGCCGAAGAGCAGGGCGCTCGTCACGCCCAGGGTGTTGATCATCGACGACACCCAGCCGGCCGCCACCAGCGACAAACCGAATTCGGCGCGCAGCTCGCTCATCGCAATCGGCACCTTGCCGACGTTCATGGCGACGGCCACGCCGCAGAGGACGGTCGCGAGTACCGCCGGCCAGTCGGTGCGGGGCTGGGCGGATGACGCGGCGGTGGGGGTAGTCATCGGCGCGGCATTTCCCTGCGATTATTTCAGCACGCTGAAGAGATTCGAGAAGGCGTCGGTCCAGGGACGGAAGCCGGGCTTCGGTTTGAGCGCCACGCCGTCGTTCATGATCGGCGGCAGCGCCGCGGCGCGCTCGGGGCTCATGATCAGCACCCAGTCCGAAGTGAAGCAGAAGTCGTTGTCGTCGTCCCGCTCCAGTTCGTAGAGGAGCGCCGTCTTGCCAAAGTGCTGCGCGACGGCAGCCATCACCGGTTGCAGGTCGAGGTAGCGGTTGGTGATGTGCACGGCGAGGATGCCGTCCGGCTTGAGATGGCGCAGGTAGTCCTGCATGGCTTCCAGCGTGAGCAGGTGCGCCGGGATGGAGTCCCCGGAGAAGGCGTCCATCGCCAGCAGGTCGAAGCCCTGGTCCGGCTCGCGTTCCAGCATCAGGCGGCCGTCGCCCAGCACCGGCACGATGCGCGCGGGAGAATCGGACAGGTAGGAGAACTCGTTGCGCGCCAGCTCCAGCACCTGCTCGTTGATTTCGTAGATGCGCACTTCGTCGCCCTTGCGCCCATAGGCGGCGAGGGTGCCGGCGCCGAGCCCGACCACACCGAGCTTGAGCGACCGCTCCTGCGGCAGGCCGAGGACGGCGCGGCCGACGCCGGACTCGTGGCAGTAGTAGGTGGTCGGCGTGCGGCGGTGTTCGGCGGCGAGGTACTGCTCGCCGTGGTTGATGCGCCCATGCACCATGTTGCGTTTCAGGCCCAGCTCCCCGTCCTGCCGCTCCGAGATGCGCAACTGGCTGTAGAAGTTGCGCACGACGAGGCGGTAGCCGTCGACGTATTCCAGGGACACCTGGCCGAGGCGGACGCCGTAGCCGCACAGCGCCAGCAGCAACAGGATGCGCCAGAGCCAGCGCAGTTCCTGCCACAGCACGACGACCACCAGCAGCGCGCAGAGGAACAGGCCGACGGGCAGCTCGAAGTAGGCGGTGAACACCGCCGGGGCGAAGAGGCCGACGAACATCCCGCCCAGCGCGCCGCCGATCGAGAGCATCAGGTAGAACAGCGTCAGGTGGCGCGGGTGCGGTTTCCTCCGCACCAGTTCGCCGTGGCACACCATGCAGAAGACGAACAGCGCGGCCGAGATCAGCGCGATCATGGCCATCACATCCATGCCCTCGTCCATGATCCGGTCCATGCCGAAGAAGGCGAAGGGCAAGGCAGCGAGGAACAGCGGGCGGACGTAATAGCGCGGTGCGTCGAAGCAGAGGATGAAGCTCGCCAGGTAGAGGGCCAGCGGCAGCACCCACAGGAAGGGCACCGGCGCGACGTCCTGCGTCAGGTGGCGCGTCATCGCCAGCAGCAGGGTCGAGGCCGTCATCGCCAGGCCGATCCACAGCAGGCATTCGCGCCAGGACGGGCGCGGGATGTCGGCCCGCGCGGCCGACACCGTTGCCTCGCGCTCGGGCGAGACCATGCGCCACGACCGCAACGCCGTCGCGCCGCAGGCGACGACGAAGAGGGCGTAGCCGGCCGACCAGCCCCACGACTGGGCCTGCACTTCCAGGAAAGGCTCCACCAGCACCGGATAGCTGAGCAGCGCCAGCATCGAGGCCAGGTTCGACAGCGCATAGAGGCGGTAGGGCATGACGCCGGTGAAGGCGCGCGCGTACCAGGCCTGCATCAGCGGGCCGGTGGTCGACAGCAGCAGGTAGGGCAGGCCGACCGCGGTGGCCAGCACGCCGAGCACGTTCAGCGTCGGATTCGCCTGCGCCGTGTCCTTCCAGGACGGATCGGCCACCACCGGCAGAGTGGCCAGGCTGAGCAGCAGCAGCACGACGTGCACCAGCGTCTGCCGCCGCGGCGCCAGCGTCTCGTGCAGCCAGTGCACATAGAGGTAGCCCAGCAGCAGTTCGAGCTGGAAGAACACCATGCAGGTGCTCCATACCGAAGACGAGCCGCCGAACCAGGGCAGGATCATCTTGGCGACCATCGGCTGGATCTGGAAGAGCAGGAAGGCGGAGAGGAAGACGGTGGCAGCGAAAAGCGGCATCGGGCAGGACGTTTTCTTGTTATGGGCGGCAGCCATCCTAATGGAAATGCCGTGCAAAGCGAAGCCTGTCGGAACGTTTGACGCAGGCGCGGCGGCCGGGGATACTCCAAATCGCGTGGCCCAGGCTCCCGGCCGCGGTCTGCGGGAAGGAAAGTGTGTGAACAGAGCTTCGATACGAAGTCATCTCCTGCTGCTGGTGCTGGCCGTCTCCGTTCCGCTGGTCGCGGTGGTTGGCTATGGCATCTATCACGATCTGCAACAGGCGGTCGCGTATTCAAAAACTTCGATGCGGACACTGGCCAGCATGATGGTCGCCAACACCGGCGGGCGGATCGCTCGCGCCCGCCAGACCCTGGAAATCCTTGCCGACCGTCCGCTCGTCAAGCGGGTCGATCCAGACCACTGCGATCCGGCGCTGAAGGATCTGCATGCGCTGAATCCGGGATTCTCGAATGTCGTCTACACCGATCTTGCGGGGGTCGCCGTCTGCTCGGCGCTGCCGCAGCCGGGCGGCAAGCCGGTGAATATCGGCCAGACGCCCTGGTTCCGGAAATTCCTGCAAGAGCAGCGCTTCAGCGTCGGGCAGCCGCATGTCGGTCCGATCACGGGCAAGTGGGTGTCCGTCCTCAGCGCGCCGATCCGGAACGAACGGGGAGAACTGGTCGGCGCGATTCACATGCCCTTCGATCTGAAAACCTACGATCCGAATATCCCGGTGCAGCACCTTCCGCCGGAAACCCGCTACGGCTTTTTCGCCGACGACGGGATCATGATCTGGCGCAACCTCGACCCGGAGGGCGTGATCGGCACCCGGCCGAATGCGGCGGCCGCGCGGCGCATCGTCGAGATGCGGGACGGTGAATTCGAGGGCCTGGCGATCGACGGCGTCACCCGCTTCTTCTCGGTCGTGCCGATGCCCGAGACCGGCTGGATTGCCTTCATCGGCGTTCCCGCCACAACGGTGTATGCCGAGGCCAGGCGCCATGCCGTCACCTCGGCCGCCATCGCGCTGGGCGCCATTGCCGCGATCGGGGCGCTGGCCCTGGCCATCGCCCGGCGCATTGCCGGGCCGGTGGCGGAACTGGAGAAAACCGCGCGCGCCGTCCATGACGGCAATCTCGGCATCCGGGCGCCGGTCGAGGGACCGCGCGAAGTCGCCGAAGTGGCGCGGGAGTTCAACGCCATGATCGAAGCCCAGCAGCGCAACCTTGCGCAACTGCGGGAAAGCGAAGAGCGCTTCCGCGACCTGACTGAGCTCTCCTCCGACTGGTTCTGGGAACAGGATGCGGCGTTCCGCTTCACCCTGGTTTCCGGATCGGACGCGAACAAGGGCGGCTACCGGAGCGCCGGGATCATCGGCAAAAGTCGCTGGGAGCTGCCCATCGAGGGTGTCAGCGAGGCCGAGTGGGCGCAGCACCGCGCGACCCTCGAACGCCACGAGCCGTTTCGCGACTTTGTCTATTGTGTTCGCAAGCCGGATGGAACGCTGGGCTGGAACGCGATCAACGGCAGGCCGGCATTCAATCGGGATGGAAGTTTCCGCGGCTACCGGGGCACGGGCAACGACATTACCGGGCGCAAGCTGGCGGAGGAGGGCATCCGCCACCTCAACGAGACCCTTGAGCAGCGTGTCCTCGAGCGCACGGCGTCCCTCGAAGTCTCGAATCGCGAACTGGAGGCCTTCTCTTATTCCGTCTCGCACGATCTGCGCGCGCCCTTGCGAGCCCTCGACGGCTTCAGCTACCTGCTCAAGGAAGAGTACGCGGACCGGCTCGATGAAACCGGCCAGGAATACCTGCGCCGCATCCGCGATGCCAGCCAGCGCATGGGCACGCTGATCGACGACCTGATCGAGTTGGCGCGCATCAGCCGTCTGGAGATGAAGCGGGTCGACCTCGACTTGACGATCCTGGCGCGGGAGATTGCGGAAGCGCTGCGGGAGCAGGCCCCGCAGCGCAAGGTGACCTGGGACATGGCGCCCGAGCTGCGCGCGAACGCCGATCCGGTGCTGGCGAAGGCCCTGATCGACAATCTGCTGCGCAACGCCTGGAAGTTCACCGCCGAGCGCGCAGCGGCGCGGATCGAAGTCGGTTGCACGCGCCAGGACGGCGAGACCGTCTTTTTCGTCCGCGACGATGGCGCCGGCTTCGACCAGACCTATGCCGACAAGCTGTTCAAGCCTTTCCAGCGGCTGCATGACGCGAAACGCTTTCCCGGCACCGGCATCGGCCTGGCCACCGTGATGCGCGTCGTTCGCCGCCACGGCGGGCGTGTCTGGGCCGAGGGCGTGCCCGATCGGGGCGCGGCGTTCTATTTCACGCTGCCGTAGTGCAGAATGCGG
>JADFDL010000162.1 GCA_018262875.1 Rhodocyclaceae bacterium
GGACTGGCCGGTCTATACCCTGAACTACACCGCCGAGAACGGCGCCGCGCAGAAAATGGAACTGCCGATGACCTTCGCCGACTTCGCGGCGACGGAAGGGCGTTTCGGCAAGCAGTTCAGGAAGGCGCCGCCGGAGACCTGGAACGACGACATGGTGCCGATGGCCGATTTCATCGCACTCGGCAAGGATGAGCGCGAGGGCAAGTTCCCCTTCATCTGGGCGACGGACCAGAAGAACCGCCTGATGCGCTTGCTGGCCACCGAGGAGTTGGTGCGCGCCACCGAGGAACGCCTGGCTTTCTGGAAGCAGTTGAAAGGCATCGCCGGCCTCGACCGCGCCGCGGTGGACACCGAAGCGCTGGCCGGCCAGGTGCGCGCCGAGCTGCTGGCGAAGATCACCGCCAGCCTGGGTGTGAGCAGCGGCGGTGCGTCGCTGCCGATGGCCGCGCAGAGCGCTGGGGTCCCGGCGGCCGACGGCTACGAGCCGGTGTGGGTCGAGTCGCCCGAGTGCACTGCCTGCGACGAGTGCACCACCCTCGCGCCGAAGGTCTTCGTCTACAACGACCAGAAGCAGGCCATCGTGGTGAACCCGAAGGGCGCCAAATACGCCGATCTGGTCAAGGCGGCGGAGAAGTGCACCGCCGGCTGCCTGCACCCCGGCACGCCGTGGAACATGAACGAGCCGGGCATCGAGAAGCTGATGGCGCGGGCGGCGAAGTACAACTGAACATGAAACGCTCCCACCCCCCGGCCCCCGCCCTCCGGCGGGGGAGCCCAACAGCTCGCTTCGCTCGTTCATTACGGGGCGCTTCGTGCGATGGCTTGTGCGGTTTGCCGGCTCCGCCGGCGTGCCGCCTTGCCTTGGGGCGGCCCGGCGGCAAGGCTACGTTGTCATGAAGCTGCTCTCCTACTTCCGCGGCGAGGCCTTCCAGCGCGGCGTGCATCCGCCCGGCTGCAAGCACACCGCCGACACGCGGATCCGCCGGCTGCCGTTCGCGCCGCGGTTGATCGTGCCGCTGTCGCAGCACATCGGCAGGCCGTCGCAGCCGATCGTGCGCGTCGGCGAGGAGGTGCTGCGCGGCCAGCCGATCGCTGCGGCCGACGGCTGGCTCTCGGTGCCGCAGCATGCGCCGGCCACCGGCGTGGTGGAGGCCATCGAGCTGCGGCCCAGTGCCCGCGGGCCGTGGACGGAATGCATCGTCATCCGCGTCTATGAGGCGTCGACCCAGGAAGTGCTGTGGGGCACGCCGCAGGACCTGGACGCCTTCCCGCCGCAGGACATCGTGCTCGCCGTGCAGCGCGCCGGCATGGTCGGGCTGGGCGGCGCCGCCTTCCCCAGCCACGCCAAGCTGACGGTGCCGGAGGGCGCGAAGGTGGAAACGCTGGTGGTGAACGGCTGCGAGTGCGAACCGTACCTGACCTGCGACCACCGCGTCATGGTGGAACAGGCGCGCGACCTGATGGTCGGCATCCGCCACGCCATGCGCGCCACCGGCGCGCAGCGGGCCATCATCGGCGTCGAGGACAACAAGCCGGCGGCGGCAGAAGCCATGCGCCGGGCGCTGCCACCGGGGAGCGAGATATTCGTCGAGGAGGTGCCGACCAAGTATCCGCAGGGCTCGGAGAAGATGCTCATCACGGCGCTGTTTGGCGTCGAAGTGCCCTCGGGCAAGCTGCCGCTGTCGCTCGGCATGGTGGTGAACAACGTCGGCACCCTGGCCGCGCTGGGCAGGCTGCTGCCGGCCGGGCAGGGGCTGATCGAGCGCGTCGTTACCGTCACCGGGCCCGGCGTGGCGCGGCCGGGCGACTACCGCGTGCCGCTCGGCACGCCGATCTCCTTCGTGCTCGACTACGCGGGCGCGCCTGCCCAGGCGAGACAAGTGATCCTCGGCGGGCCGATGATGGGCCAGTCGGTGGCCTCGCTCGACGTGCCGGTGACCAAGGGCGTCTCCGGCGTGCTGGTGTTCCGCGGCGAGGACATGGCGGGCCGGGAAGGGCGCCGCAGCTATCCCTGCATCAAGTGCGGCGAATGCGTCGAGTCCTGCCCGATGGGCCTGAATCCTTCCATGCTGGGTATGCTCGCGGCGCGACGCGAATACGACGCGATGGGCGAGCAGTACCACCTCGGCGACTGTTTCGAGTGCGGCTGCTGCACCTACACCTGCCCGTCCAACATTCCGCTGGTGCAGCAGTTCCGCGTCGCCAAGCAGATCCTGCGTGAAAAAGCAGTCGCATGACAGCGCCAACTCGCACCGAAATCCGCAGCGCGCCGCACATCAAGGGGCCGCGCAGCGTCGAGCAGATCATGGCGAACGTGGTGTATTCGCTGCTGCCGATCTGCGCCTTCTTCGTCTACCAGTACGGCATCTCGGCGGCGGCCTCGATCCTCGTCGTCACGGCATCCTGCCTGCTGGCCGAGCGCGCCTTCGTGCGCACCGGCACCCAGGCCGGCAGCCTGTCGGACTTCTCCGCCACCATCACCGGCTTGCTGCTGGCGCTGACCCTGCCGCCCGGCTTCCCGCTGTGGATGGGGGTGGTCGCCGGCTTTTCCGCCATCGCGCTGGGCAAGGCCCTCTTCGGCGGCATCGGCTTCAACGTCTTCAACCCGGCGCTGGTCGGCCGCGCCTTCGTGCAGGCGGCCTTCCCGGCGGCGATCGCCACCTACACGCCGTCCTTCCTGCCCGGGCGCTTCACGCAATTCATCCCGTCCTCGCTGGCCTGGCCGCTGATGGCGCCGGCCGACACCGCGGCCTGGCTGAAGGCCATGCAGTTCGACGCGCTGGCGAGCGCGACGCCGCTCGCCAAGTGGAAGTTCGAGGGCACGCTGACCGCCGCCGGCGACCTGCTGACCTCGCTCGCCGGCCACATGGCGGTGGGGCCGTCGCCGGTGCTGATCCTCGCCTGCGGCGCCTATCTCGCCCTGCGCCGCTTCATGGACTGGCGCATCCCCGCTGCGGTGCTCGGCAGCGCGGGGCTGACCGCCTGGCTGATCTTCGCCCTCGGCGGCACGAAGTACCCGGATCCCTTCTTCATGCTGTTCTCCGGCGGCCTCATCCTGGGCGCGGTCTACATGGCAACCGACATGGCCACCTCGCCGGTGACGCCGCGCGGCATGTGGCTGTACGGCGCATTGATCGGCGTGCTGACGGTGGTGATCCGCTACTACAGCGGCCTGCCGGAGGGCGTCATGTACGCTATCCTCATCGGCAACGCGGCGACGCCGCTGATCGAGCGCATCACCCAGCCGACGCCCTTCGGAAAGGGCGCCGCGATCCGGGCGCGCAAGTCGGCCTCATACACGCTGCATCCCGACTACATCTCGCGCGAGGAGGCCGGCGCGAAGACGCCGAAGAAGCGCTTCTTCAAGAACAAGCCGAAACAATGAGCACGTCCATCGCTCCGACCCCGCCCCAGGCCACGCCGGCGACCTCGCTGCTTAAGACGCTCGGCCTCGTGTCGACGGTTTGCGGCCTGATTATCGTCGGCGCCTACCAGGGCACCTACGATGCCGCCGCGGCGAACCGCCGCCTGGCGCTGGAGCGCACGGTGTTCAATGTGGTCCCGGCGGCGAAGTCGATGACCGAGTGGCAGGCGACGCCGCAGGGCATCCGGCCTGCGGGGAGCGAGACTGTGGCGGGCGCGGTGAAGTTCTATGCCGCCTACGATGCGGAAGGCGCTCTCGCCGGCATCGCCGCCGAGGGCGCCGCCAAGGGTTACGCCGACACCGTGCGCATCCTCTACGGCTATTCGCCCGGCTGCCAGTGCATCACCGGCTTCGGCCTGGTGTCGTCGAAGGAGACGCCGGGCATCGGCGACAAGATCGTCACCGACAAGGCATTCCTCGCCAACTTCGCGGCGCTCGACGTCAAGCTCAACGCCGAACTGTCGGCGCTGGCCAACGAGGTGAAGGCGGTCAAGCACGGCACGAAGACGAACCCCTGGCAGATCGACGCCATCGCCGGCGCCACGGTGACTTCGCGCGCCGTCGGCAAGGCCATCAACGACAGTGCCCAGCGGCTGCTGCCGAAGCTGGTGCCCGAGATGGAAAAACTGAGGAAGAAGGAATCATGAGCGACCTTTCCCAGGCCCGCACCTTCGACGAATTCATGGAGGGCATCTGGCGCCAGAACCCGGTGTTCGTCATGGTGCTCGGCATGTGCCCGACGCTGGCGGTGACGGTGTCGGCCATCAACGCCCTGTCGATGGGGCTGGCCACCGGCTTCGTGCTGGTCTGCTCCTGCGGGCTTGTGTCGCTGATGCGCAACATCGTGCCGAAGGAGGTGCGCATCGCCACCTACATCGTCATCATCGCCACCTTCGTCACGGTGGTCGACTACGTCATCCAGGCCGTCAGCCTGGCGGTGTACGACGCGCTGGGGGCCTTCATCCAGTTGATCGTGGTGAACTGCATCATCCTCGGCCGCGCCGAGGCGCATGCCTCGAAGAACCCGCCGGTCGCGGCGATGGTGAACGCGCTGGGCATGAGCCTCGGCTTCGTCATCGGCCTGTTGGCGCTCGGCGTGGTGCGCGAGGTGCTCGGCGCCGGCACGCTGTTCGGCGTTCCACTGTTCGGCGCGAACTTCCAGCCCTGGGTGGTGATGGTGCTGCCGCCCGGCGGCTTCATCGTGCTGGGTGGCTGGCTGCTGCTGTTCTCGGCGCTGAAGC
>JADFDL010000163.1 GCA_018262875.1 Rhodocyclaceae bacterium
GGCCACGGCGAAGGTCTGGGTGTACAAGCCCTGGGCGCCGGCAAAGCCGGTGTGGTTCTTGACGATCTGCTGCACCTTCAGCGCCGGCACCACTTCCCACGGGATGGTCGTGGCGCTGATGACGCCCTTGGACAGGCCTTCGCCGACAGCCGGAACCGGCATGCCGACCGGCACGGCGCCCAGATGATCGAGCATGATGTTGATGACGCGCGAACCGCCGCGCACCTTCACCCCCTTGAAGTCTTCGAGCCGGGTGACCGGATCCTTGCTGTGGATCAGGCCGGGGCCGTGCACGTGCACCGCAATCAGCTTGACGTCCTTGAACTCGTCCATGGCGTGTTTCTCGACGTACTCCTGGAAGGCGCGCGAGCCCGGCTCGGCGAGTCCAACGCTGAACGGCAGTTCGAACGCCTCGGTCTTCGGGAAGCGGCCCGGCGTATACCCCAGGACGGTCCAGATGATATCGACAACGCCGTCCTTGGCCTGATCGTACAATTCAGGCGGCTTGCCGCCGAGCTGCATGGTCGGGAAATGCTGGATCTTGATGCGGCCGCCGCTTTCCTTTTCGACCTTCTGCGCCCAGGGCAGGATGGCCTTCGAGGGAATCGTCGCCTGCGGCGGCAGCATCTGGTGGAAGCGCAGGGTGACATCGGCGGCGGACGCCGTGTGCCACATTACCAGGCCGATGGTGGCGGCGAGCAGTTTGCTGGTCAGTCTCATGGTTTGTCTCCTCCTTCTTTGGTTGATGAATGGTACGACTCTGAAACTCTTCTATTGATGCTCAAACTGATGCTGGGCGCAATTCCAGTCTCTCCCCGGGTGCGCGACCCAAACCGCCAGCGACCGCTGAAGATTGGCCATATCGTCGAAGGGAGATGCTTCGAGCAGAAGTGCGTCGAATTCGGCCCCTTTGTCCAGCACGGGCGAGGCAAGGCCGAAATGCCGGCGCGCCGCCGAGGTGGCGGCGCGCAGCGCCGTCTCCAGGCTCAGGCCCGCCTCGACAAAGCGGTCCATTTCCTCGAACACGGCATGGCCGTGGCGCACGCCCATGCTGCCCGCATCGGTGCCCAGCAGCAGGGTGACGCCCATTTCATGGGCGAGCTGCAGGTGGCGCGCATGATCGTCGAGGATGCGCCGCAGGTTGCCGACCGTCTGCGGCGACCAGCCGACAGCCTCGGGATGCGCCCACTGGAAATGCACCGGACAGAAGGTCGGCGTCCACGCTACCTGTCTGTCGCGCATGACGGCTAGCGTCTCGCGATTCATGAAGAAGCCGTGCTCGACCGAGCCGACGCCCGCCCGCGCGGCGATGGCAAGCCCCTTTTCGCCGCTGCAATGGGCCAGCGTCGACCTGCCGGCGGCTTGCGCGGTGTCAACGATCAGGCGCGTTTCCTCCAGGGTGAATTGCGGCTCGTCGGTCACCGCCCCTGCGGCAAAATCGATGATGCCGGTCAGGATCAGTTTGATCTCGTCGTTGTCCTGTGCCAGCGCCGTCACCGAGTCGCGAATGCTGTCGGCGTCGGTGACGTCCGTCGCCATGAAGGCGCCGTAGCGCTTGGCGCGCTTGACGCCGAGGCCGCTGGAGCGCACGCGCGGGAAACCGGCGCGCGGATCCCGCGCCTCCCCGCGAATGCGATTGTTGATGCCGTGGCGGTCGCCGGCGTCGCGCACCAGCGTGACGCCGCAATCCCGGCTCTGTCGCGCGCTGGCGCGCGCCGCATCGATCAGTTGCTCAAGCGGCTGCTTCAGGTGCTCGGCGCGCTGTTTGGCATCGGTCGACCCGCCGTCGAGAAACAGGTGCACATGCGCATCCACCAGGCCGGGCATGAGGAAGCCGCCGCGTTGCAGCGACAAGCCGCGGCTTGCCAGATCGGCGCTCCGGTCGCCGGCGGCGACGTCTTCGATGCGACCGTCGCGTACCAGGAAAGTCGCCGGCTCTTCGTGGCGGCGCTCGCCGTCGAACCAGCCGTCGGCGACGACGGCAAAGGCGTTATCGTCTGCGCTCATCGCCTCAGGCCCGGTAGAACTTGCGCACCGCACGCAGCGCATTCGTGCCGGTCTGTTCGAGGAAGTTGCGGTAGGCAGCGAACACGTAATCCTCCTCCGGCAGGGGATGGTAGCCGCGCCAGGGCGTGCCCAGCACGGTATCGAAGCCGTGGGGGGCGGTCAGGGTCAGGAAGGCGTTTTCCAGCGCGTGCTTGAGATCGGAACCGTCGGCCGCCTTGGGCGGCAGTTGCTGGCCGATGTTGGAGAGTCCGCCCATCATGTGCACCCCCTTCAGCTCGGGATCGCTGCCGATCAGCTTGATGGCGTCGATGGTGCCGCGGTTGAGGGATTCGGTGTCGGCAATGATGGCCGACACCGACATGTCGATGAAAATGTCGTCCAGCGGCATGCCGTATTCCCGCTTCAGGCGCAGTGCGGCCCGCTTTGCCGTTGCGTAGATTTCGTCCGCGGTCTTGTTGCCCCTGGCGACGCCGTCCTCGACCCGCTCGGAGGCCATCAGGATGACCTTGAACTTGTATTGCCCGTACAGCTCCATCAGATCCCAGCGATGCTCGGTGATCGAGTTGACGATGGGCAGTCTGCCGCCGGCGCGCGCCGGATCGTAGGAGGCGAGGCAGACCTCTTGCACGGCCTTGCTCGGAAAATCGAAGGACAACGGAACCGTGACGACTTCCTGGATGGCGCGGATGACGCGGGCCATGAAATCGACATCGGTGAGTGCGCGGGCGCCGATATTCACGTTCAGGTAGGCGGCGCCGGCTTCCGCCTGCTTCACCGCCAGGGCCTGGATGCCCGGGATGTCCTCGTTGTCGAACAGCGCCCGGGTGCTCTTGAAGCCGGGGTTGATGCGCTCGCCGATGATGTTCAGGGCGAAGCCGTTTGCTTGCGTCACGCGGTTCTCCTCATGTGTCCTGGCGGCCGAAGCCGATGTGGTTCAGGAAGGTTTTCTGGAAATCGGGGCAGGTGGACAGCTCGATGTAGCGGCAGCCTTCGGCCAGCTCGCGGGCGCGGGCGCGGGCCGCCTGCGAGGCCAGCATCATCTGAATGCCGACGCCGGCGGCGTTGCCGACCTGCACGAAGCGCTCCGGCAGCAGTTGCGGGAAGAGGCCGATCTCGATGCCGCTTTGCACGTTGATGAAGGCGCCGAAGGCGCCGGCGATGACGAAGCGTCCGATATCGGCCGCCCGCAGCCCCGCTTCGCGCAGCAGCAGCTCCGTGCCGGTGCGGATCGCCGCCTTGGCCAGTTGCACCGCGCGCACGTCGTCCTGGGTGATCGCCACGCCCGGCGCAAGCAGCGCGGCGCGCTGGCCGTTCGCTTCTTCGACGGCGGCATGTCCCGCGGCCAGCCGGCCCCGATCGTCTACGATGCGCGCCCGGTGCAGGACGGCCAGCGCATCGAGCACGCCCGAGCCGCACAGCCCGACGGCCTGTCGCCCGCCGATGGTCCTGGCGACGATGCGCCCCTCCTCGTACGAGACGCGCTCGATGGCCCCCTCCGCCGCACGCATGCCGCAGGAGATGTGCCCGCCCTCGAGCGCCGGACCGGACGGGCAGGAAGCCGTCAGACGCGCGCCGCCGTGGATGAGGGAAATTTCGGTGTTGGTGCCGATATCCATCACCAGGCTGGTCGGCGCGGCGCCCCAATGGCGTTCGGTGGCGAGCAGGGTTGTCACATGGTCGCCGCCGACGAAGCCACCGACGTTCGGCGCCAGGTGCACGCAGGCCCCCGGGTTCACCGCCAGCCCTAGTTCGCGTGCCTTCACGTCGACGGCTTCGCGCACGGCGGCGACAAAGGGCGCGCGGCCGAGCTGCGACACCGGCAGGCCGAGCAGCAGATGGTGCATGGCCGTATTGCCGCAGACGGTCACGTCGACGATCTCTTCGATGTGCGCGCCGACGGCCCGGCACAGGTCGTGCGCCAGGGCATTCAGGGCGGCGACGGCCGCCGCTCGCAGTTCCTCCCCGCCCCCCTCCGCGCGGGTGGCGTGGTTGATGCGGCTGATCAGGTCGGCGCCCCAGGCCACCTGCGGGTTCTCGATGCCCAGGCTGGCGAGGCGCGCGCCGCTTTCCAGGTCCACCAGGAAGCCGGCGGCATTGGTCGTGCCGAGATCGACGGCCAGGCCCAGCGTGCGGCTGCCGACCGGGGCCACGCCGATCAGTTCGCGGCCGCGCCGGAAGACGCGCAGCGACCATCCCCCGTCGCGCATGACCTGCGGCAGCCGGATGGCCGCCTGGAGGTCCACCGCATCGAGCGGCAGCGCCAGCGCCCGCGCGATCCGGTCGGCATCCGAGAGCGTATCGGAGAGCGTCGCCTCGGGCACGCTGACATCCTGTCCGATGACCGCCGGATCGAGCGGCAGCCTGTCCTGCGCGTCGCTTGTACCGACTTCCGCGCGCGCCACTGGCGCGAGCGAGCGCGGGGCCACCTCGACCGTACAGTCCGAGCGGGCGCGCGCACGGCAGGCGCGCACCCATTTCTTGCGCGTCCCTGCGCCCGCCTCCCCGTCGGCCTCGGCTTGTCCGCCTTCGAGCTCGACCGCGCCTTCGACGATGTGCACGACGCAGGTGCCGCAGGCGCCGCGACCGCCGCAGGCGCCGACAAGGCGCACG
>JADFDL010000164.1 GCA_018262875.1 Rhodocyclaceae bacterium
TGAGCAAGCAGCCGCCGGAGAAGCTCACCGACTGGACCGGCAAGGAGTGGACGCCCGGCTGCGGACGCCCGGCGGCGCATCCCAATGCCCGCTTCACCGCGCCCGCCAGCCAGTGCCCCTCGCTCGACGAGAAGTGGGAGGATCCTGCGGGTGTGCCGATTTCCGCCTTCATCTTCGGCGGCCGCCGCTCTACCACCGTACCGCTGGTGTTCGAGGCCTTCAACTGGAACTACGGCGTTTACATGGCTGCCACGCTCGGCTCGGAGACCACTGCCGCCGCCGCCGGCAAGGTCGGCCAGGTGCGCCGCGACCCCTTCGCCATGCTGCCTTTCTGCGGCTACCACATGGGCGACTATTTCAACCACTGGCTGCGCATGGGCCATGTCGTCGACAACCCGCCGCGCATTTTCACGGTCAACTGGTTCCGCCAGGACGAGAAGGGCAACTTCATGTGGCCCGGCTTCGGCGAGAATATGCGCGTGCTGAAATGGATCGTGGATCGCGTCAAGGGGCGCATCGGCGCGCAGCAGACGCCGCTCGGCTGGATGCCGCGCTTCGAGGATCTCGACTGGGGCGGCCTGAGCGAGGTCAGCAAGGCGCAGTTCCAGGAACTCACTCGCGTCGACACGCAGATGTGGCAGGAGGAACTGGACCTGCACGGCGAACTGTTCGACAAGCTGAAGGAGCGCCTGCCGAAGCAACTGGTGCTCAAGCGCGAGCTCTTCCGTATGAATTTCGGCGGTCTGGAATAACCCCCAGCCGTGCAGGCGCCAGCTTGCTGGCGATTACGGCCGCCGTAATCGCGGGCGTAGCCCGCTCCTGCAGGCTGCGCCCCATGACTCGCGACTGCCAACCATCCGCCGCCCGGCGCACGGCCGACATGTGATGGAACTGCTCAGGCGCTACCCTGGCGGCCGCGCTTGGCTGCGGATTCGATGCGCTGCTTCTCCGCCAGCACCTTGGCGGCATATACGCCTTCATCATCGCTGACCGCCCCGGCATACAATTGCAGTCCGGCTTCCAGCGAACCGGTCCGTCGAATGTATTCATTCAGCACAAGAGCGCCTACCTGGATGTTCACCACGGGGTCGAGGAGATTGTTGTTGCCCGGCATCGCATCCAGCTTGTCCTGATGGAATCGCGGGATCACTTGCATCAGGCCTTGCGCGCCCATCGGGCTTTCGGCGATCGGATTGAATCCCGACTCGATCGCCATGACGGCAATGAGCAGCATCGGATCGAGGCCGGCCCGCTCGCCTGCCGTCTGCGCAGCCAGCACGAGCGGCTCAATGGCCGCTGCCGCCACGCGGTACTTGCGCGAAAGGTATTCCACGGTGGTGCGAACCCCCGATGCCGATGCGACCGGCTCGGAGGAAGAAGATGCCGTCTTGTAGGCGCGTCCCTCGGCAATCATGCCGCCCAGATCCTGCAAGCCGCGCTCATGGCTCTCTGCCGATCCGACGTATGCGAACAGGAAGGCCGTGACAATAATGCCGGCTACCAGCAGTCCGCCATGGGCGAAGTGCATCGCGAAAGATGCCGCTTCCCGCATGATCTTCTTCAGTCCTGTAGCGTTCATCATGTTTGCTCCTTTCATGCCCGGACCCTCCGCCCCGCGCCGATTCGCCTGACGCTGGGCGCCATGGCAGGAACTCGGGGGATGGAATACAGCGCGGGAAAATCGCGCACTTGATCTCGGTTGCCGGAAGAACCGATCTGAACTGCGATCTATATTAAGCTGGTTTTTGCCTTAAAGCTTGGCATTTACCTCTAAATATTGCGACGCAATAAAACGCATTCTATTGATTTATAAATAATTGTCAATATATTTGAGCGCGCTTTGTGCGGCGCACAGATAAACCCTTCCACTTGAAATTAAAGTAGGAACCGGGTTGAAAAACTAGCGGGGAATAAACCGCGGATGGACGACCTGGTCACGATGTGGCCAAGCCGCCCATCCGGGCGGTCCGCACGAGCTCAGGAAGGACGCGAGCCGGTCGGAAAGGGCCACGCTGCCGCCGGGTTGAGCGACGACTTCAGGCCGGGAGCTGCAGCGGTTGACGGCGCTGCAGCGGCGGGCGCGGGGGCTGCCGCCGGTTTTGCAGCGGGCTTTGCAGCTTTCTTTGCCGCAGGCTTTTTCTTGGCCGCCTTTTTTACCGCAGGTTTTTTCGCGGCTTTCTTTGCCGCAGGCTTCTTTTTGGCCGCTTTTTTTGCCGCAGGCTTTTTCTTTGCCGCAGGCTTTTTCTTAGCCGCTTTTTTTGCCGCAGGCTTCTTCTTCGCGACTTTCTTGGCGGCCGGCTTCTTTTTCGCCGCCGGCTTTTTCGCAGCCTTCTTCGCCGCCGGCTTCTTGGCAGCAGCCTTCTTCACTGCCGGCTTCTTGGCAGCAGGCTTCTTCGCAGCAGCCTTCTTCGCCGCCGGCCTCTTCGCAGCAGCCTTCTTCGCCGCCGGCCTCTTGGCAGCAGCCTTCTTCGCTGCCGGCTTCTTGGCAGCAGCTTTCTTCACCGCCGGTTTCCTGGCGGCAGGCTTCTTGGCTTTAGAAGCGGGTTTCTTAGCAGTAGCCATCTCAAACCTCCTATATGAAGTAACAGGAAAGAAACACCATCAACTACAGTCCGTCTCGACAAGCACGGACTATCCATCGGCGCGGCAATGCCGCGCCGATTGAATTCAAAATACCGCTTCCCACCGCCGCCACACCCGGCATAGAGGCAAGCAGCAACCCGCGCATCTGGCGCGACGCTTGCATTTCATTTCGGGTGGTTTTGGCGCCGACAGCAATGCCGCTGCGGCTGAAGAAGGAAAAAGAGGAAAGGGAAAAGAAAGAAGAAAGAGGGACGCCGGAACTAGAGGGAGGTCGCGGCCGGTGGCCGACGTATATCGCAATCTGCATCAAGCGGTCTCCGTATTTCTCCTGCTGCCTGGTTCGTTGGACGGCCTCATTCCCTTCGCAGCCTGCCGTAACTGCTCCGTGCTTGGCACTGTCACAACCTACTAGATCTAGTACCCCGGCAAAGACTTCGACCTAATTCTAGTAGCTTGACTTTTCGGATGCAAGTGTTTTTTGCATTTTTTGTCATATCCCGAAAAACGGTGTCGCAAAAAAACTGCGCGATGCGCTTCGCGCATTACCGATCGCAAGCAAACGGAAATTTTTCACGCCTCGCGGCGGGCGAGAAGTCGATGGAAATGCGCCCAGTCGAAATGCGGGCCGGGGTCCGCCTTGCGATCGGGCGCGATGTCGGCATGGCCGACGATGTCTGCGATGGGATAGCACTGCTGCAGGATGCGGACGAGTCTCGCCAGGGCCGGATACTGCGGAGGCTCGAAGGACGACTCGTCATCTCCCTCCAACTCGATGCCGATCGAGAAATCGTTGCAACGTTCGGCGCCGCACCAGTTCGATGCGCCGGCATGCCAGGCGCGCAGGTGACAGGGCACAAACTGCACGATCCCGCCATCGCGCCGGATAAGAAAGTGGGCGGAGACACGCAGGCACTGGATCTCGCGGTAATAGGGGTGGGCCCCGGGGTCCAGCGTATTGGTGAACAAGCGCTCGATACCGTCGCCACCGAATTTGCCGGGGGGCAGGGAAATGGCATGAACGACGATCAGTCGCACCGGCTCCCCGGCGGGTCGCTCGTCGCAATTGGGGGATCGCACGCGCCGCGCGCCCGTCAGCCAACCCTCGGCGTCGAGGTCGTCACTCATTCAATCCGAGCCGCTCCATGCGATAGCGAAGTGAGCGGAAGGTGACGCCGAGCAACTTGGCGGCCGCCGTCCGGTTGAAGCGCGTTTTCTGCAGGGCTTCCAGAATGGCCTGTTTCTCGACCCTGTCGAGATAATCCTGAAGCGATGCATCCCCTTCTCCTGGTGCCGATGGGGAACGCTCCCCGGGCTGCGCCAGCGGGGCCAAATGAAGATCCTCAACGCCAATATCGCTGCCGCTGATCAGGGCCAGGGTGCGCTCCAGGATGTTCTCCAGTTCGCGCACGTTGCCGGGAAACGGGTATTCGCCCAGCGCTCTGAGCGCCCCGGCAGTCAGGCGCGGCAGCGGCAGGCCGGATTCACGCGCCAGGCGCGCCAGGATGCTCTCGGCCAGAAGGGGGACGTCCTCGCGACATTCACGCAGGGGCGGCATCTTCAGCTCGATCACGTCGAGCCGGTAGAACAGGTCCTGGCGGAAACGGGCCGCCGCCACCAGTTCCTTCAGGTTCTGGTGGGTGGCGCTGATGATGCGGATGTCCACCGGATCCTCGGCGGGTGCGCCGACCTTGCGCACGCGCTTTTCCTGGATGGCACGCAGCAACTTGACCTGCATGGTCAGGGGAAGATCGGCCACCTCGTCGAGGAACAGGGTGCCACCGTGAGCTGCCTGGAAAAAACCGTCGCGATCGGCATCCGCTCCGGTGAAGGCGCCCTTCCTGTAGCCGAAGAACTCGCTCTCCATGAGATTCTCCGGAATGGCGCCGCAATTCACCGCAACGAATGCCTGGCCCCGCCGCGCCCCCTGTTCGTGGATGAGTCGCGCCGCCAGCTCCTTGC
>JADFDL010000165.1 GCA_018262875.1 Rhodocyclaceae bacterium
ACTGAAGGCGCGCAAGGATGGAGGGAATGAAATTGCACGACACGATCCAACTCACCCGGCAGGACGCCGAACGCCTCCGCTTCATGGCCGAGGCGCTGGCGTCGCAGTCGCGGGGCATCCAGAAACAGTTGCGCACCCTCGACGGCCTGATGACCTCCGCGCTACTCCTGGAGGCCACCGAGACGCCGGCCAACGTGGTGACCATCGACTCGCGCATCGTCGTCGAGGATGTCTATGCGGGCGAACTGAAGGAGATCGAGCTGGTTTTCCCGGAGGAATCCAACCCCCAGGCGGGGAAGCTCTCCGTCCTGTCGGCGATCGGCTGCGCCGTGCTCGGGCGCGCCGTGGGCGACCGGGTGGTGGTCGAAACCGACAAGGGCAGCCTGCAACTGCGCATCGCCGCGCTGATCTACCAGCCGGAAGCTTCCCTGCTGTAGGAACGGGATAAAGAGAAATGGACCACTCCGAGTTTCCCGTCGAACGGCTGGCGCAGCTCGCCTCCAGCCCCTTCCAGATCGGCTTCGCCCGCCAGGTCATGCGCATGCTGGCGCCTTCCGACCTCATCGCCTTCGAGGCCACCCACGACGGCCTGCTGATGCGGGCGCAGAACGAAGACGCCCTGGCCAAGCCGGTGGCGCTCCTGCGCGACATCTATCACGACGACCTCGTGCTGCTGCCGCCGCAGGTGCGCTACATGTCGCTGGGCAACCGGCCGTACGAGCCGATCATGCTCCTGCGCGTGCGCACCGCGCCGCGGCACTGGGACGCGGTGCGCGCGGACCTCGCCGCTCGCGATGCCATCCGGCTGGAGGAGAATGCCCGCCCCAGCGTGTGCGTGCTGCGCGCCGAGGTGCCCCTGCGCACGCTGCTCGGCTACGGCGAGACGCTGGCGAAACTGAGCGAGGGCACGGCCATGCACTGGATCTGGCTCGACCGCTACGTGCCGATGGACGACCCGCCCGGCGGCAGGGCGGCCTGAGAGGCCCGCAAGGAAAAGCTGGAGATGGGGAAAGTCAGTCGCTGCGACACGGCGCTTGAGTACTATCGACCTTAGGTAGTCGATTGCTCCGCCAACCAAACTACCGCTCCTCGGCCTGAACGGTCATTGGACGACTGCTGCTCGAGCGGCTGCAACAATGCGTATTGCCGCCGTTCATCAATTCACCGGCAAAAAGATCCTGAATGACAAATCCGAGCGGCAGCATATCGAAAATCGCTACTCACCCAATGTGCCCAATCCCGTCGGCCGCGTCTTCAGAGGTTCACTCGGAAGCTGCGCGGTTTCAAGGCCCAAGCGCTTCGCGACGGCCGATCAAGTTGCCAGCCATCGTGCAAGCCGTCGCGAAGCAAGAGAGAGCATTGGTTGCAGTGCGCTGGCTCAGCTGAACAGCTTGTTGGCGGTTTCGGCGATCAGTTTGCCTTGGAAGCGCGCGCCATCGAGCTCGTTTGCGCTCGGTGCACGCTGGCCCTGGCCGCCGGCAATCGTTGTCGCACCGTAGGGGCTACCACCAACGATTTCGTCGAGCGTCATCTGGCCTTGATAGCTATAGGGCAGGCCAACGATGACCATGCCAAAGTGCATCAGATTGGTGATTACAGAGAACAGCGTGACTTCCTGCCCGCCATGCTGGGTGGCGGTCGAGGTGAAAGCGCCGCCGACCTTGCCGTTCAACGCACCGCGCGCCCACAGACCACCAGCCTGATCAAGGAAGCTCGCCATTTGCGAAGGCATGCGGCCGAAGCGGGTCGGGCAGCCGACAATGATTGCGTCGTAATCGGGCAGTCCCGCCACCGTTGCCACCGGGGCGGCCTGGTCGAGCTTGAAATGGGCGGCTTTGGCGACCTCTGCCGGGGCCGTTTCCGGCACCCGCTGGACATCGACCGTGGCGCCTGTGGAGCGGGCACCTTCGGCGACTGCCTGCGCCATGGTTTCTATGTGGCCGTAGCTTGAGTAATAGAGCACGAGGACTTTTGACATGAGCATCTCCACTTGAGGTTATTGGTTTTGCGAAGGTCCGTACTGCGGCACGGTGGTGCATTCGCAACAACGACCACCATGGTGGATCATAGGCGTTACAGATTGTTCCGGAAGGAATTCTTGCGCTTCTGGCTTAAGCACGACGATGGGCGACTGTTTGTTGCGCCCACTGCCCTCTAGGCTTACTAACTCGCCGACTTCCCGGTCGCGGCAAGCCAGGCATCGTAGCCACCCTGCAAAGGTCGCACTGAAAGATAACCGGCATTTAGCAGATGCCGGGCGGCCTGGACAGCACCGGCATCCTCGGGGCAAGCGCACAGCGTGACGATGGGCTGAGACTTCGGCCAATCGCCGACAGCCTCGCGCAGAAAGTCATGTTCGGCGACCTTCGTGCCGGGAATCGGACCGGTCTGTGCAACCATCGTGGCGCCGCGCAGATCAAGCACCAGCGGCGGGTGCTCGGCCTGCATCGCTTCGACCAACTCACCCGGGGTAATGTGCGGAACGGCGCAGAATTTCCTGAACCGATACTTCTGCCACAGCTTCCATCCCAGCCAGACGCCGAGCACCGCCAGCGCAAGCAGCGCGGCGTTGCCGGCGTGCTGTTCCAGGATGGCGATGGCGGCTTGGACCGTATCCTTCAGCATCCAGCCTGCCCCCAGGGCCAGCCCGGCCCACAAGCCGGCACCGGCTCCGGCAGCGAGGAAGAATCCTGGCTGACTCATGCGCAGCGCGCCGGCAATCGGCGGCGCCACCGTCGAAAAGCCGGGAATGAACTTGGCCACGACGAGCGACGACACGCCCCAGCGAATGAAGCGCGCCTCGGTCTGGCTGACGCAGGAGGCGGGGTTGATGGAGAGCTTGCACAAGCCAGACAACACGCGGTAGCCGAAGAGTTTGCCCGACCAATACCAGACCCAGTCGGCAATCACCGAAGCGAGGATGGTAGCAGCCAGCACCTTGCCCAGTTCGCCCGGCGTCGCCATCAGGCTGCCGGCCAGCAACAGGGTCGGGACCGCCGGCACCGGAAGCCCGATCTGTTGCAGGAACACGTTCACGAATACCAGCGTGACAGCATCCTGGCGCAAGGTTTCGCTAATCTGTACCAACTCCACCGCAAACTCCCGCTGACATTCACTTCGACGCGCCTCAGCCTCGTTCGCCAGGGCTTGCCTCTGGCAATTCGCATTCCGGCGAGTTCAAGGATACAGCAGTCGTTCGGATGGCCGCATTCCGAAGTCATCGAGTGGCAGCGGTTGGCCGACAAGCAGACCAGTCAAAAGTCAGTCCCCGCAATACGGCGACTCAGCCCTCGCCCGGGATGTCGAACGGCCGCGCCGCCCCGTCGAAGAGCTGCCGCAGGATGACCGCCTCGCGCGTGGTGATGGCGGCGAGGAATTCCGTCGAATCCCCCATCGTGTAGAAGGCGTTGTAGCCGTCCTCGAGGAAGGCGTGCAGCTCGGCCAGGCCGGCGAGCTTCGCCGGGCCGCGCATGAGGCGCAGGGCGGCGTGGACGAGGGGCTTGCGGACGAGGGCGGCGAGCGCTTCGCCGATCTCGCCGATCAGCTTGAGCTGCAGTTCGCGCTGCGCCCGCTTGCCGCAGCGGCGGTAGGCTTCGGCGTAGGCCTTCCCGCTGATCTTCGCCATGGCGCGGGCGCGGCGCAGCTCGGCGACCATGGCGGCGTCGAGTTCCTCGGAGAGCGCGTCGACCTCGATGGCGAGGGCGATGGTGCGGATGCCCGAGGCGGGCAGGGTGGCGGAGAGCGTCGGCAGGATGCGCTCGACCTCGTGGTCGCGCTCGCTGAAATCCTTGGGGCCGTAGAGGTCGGTGAGGAAGAAGCGCGCGGCGGCGCGGTAGCGCTCGGAGTCGAGCAGGTCGCGGTAGGTGGCGGCGAGGCGGTCGGCCTGCCAGCCGCGCAGGCGCAGCCGGTCGGCGCTCATGCGCGGGTCGGCGTTGGCGACGGCGCGCAGCGCCTTGGCGCGGCCGAGGTGGCGCCGGAGTTCATCGGCCCAATGCGCTTTCTCCTCGCTGCTCATGAAGGCATTATCCCCTGCGCCGCCATCCCTCGGGCCCGTTTAGAATCAATTGCCTAACCGGCCCAAATGACGCTCGGCTACACTGGGCCATCGGGGCATTCCCCCAAGCGATGGAGTGGCGATGGATACCATGGCAGCGCAAGGCACAGACACTCCAGCCGCGATCCATGCCCGACTGCGCGAGGCGGCGTCGCGCGATTCCAATCCCGGCTGGGGCAAGCGCGATGCCTGGCTGGAGGCGCTGGAGCGGCTGATCCGCGAGAACCAGCCGGCCATCGCCGAGGCGATCCGCAGCGACTTCGGCAACCGCTCGCTGCACGAGACCCAGCTCCTCGAACTCTTCCCCAGCTTCGAAGCCATCCGCCATGCCCGCCGCCACCTGAAATCCTGGATGCGGCCGGAGCGCCGCGCCGTCTCGATGTGGTTCCTGCCCGGCCGCGCCCGCGTGCTGCACCAGCCGCTCGGCGTGGTCGGCGTCATCGTGCCGTGGAACTACCCGCTGCTGC